>USHZ01000026.1 GCA_900554595.1 uncultured Collinsella sp.
TCTATCGCGAGGAAAAGTGGGTCGAGCCGCCCGAGCTCGATCGACTCCCCTACAGCCTGCTCTACCACCAGACCATGTCGACGCTCGCCAGCACCGGCGAGCTCACGCCGGCCGAACTTGCCCAGCGCGTGCTCACGCTCAGCTATTTCCACCGCGTCTCGGCCGATGACTATCGCGTACTGCTGCGCCACCTCATCAAGATCGACCACATCCAGGTCACCGAGGGCGGTGGGCTCATCGTGGGTCTCGCGGGCGAGCGCATCATTAACAACTTTAAGTTCTACGCTGTGTTCCAGGAAAACGAGGAGTTCACCGTTCGCAGCGAGTCGGCCGAGTTGGGCACGATCGTCAATCCGCCACCGCCCGGTGAGCGCATCGCCATAGCCGGGCACTGCTGGATAGTCGAGGAAGTGGACTGGAAGCGACACACCGTCTTTGCCACGCAAGTCAAAGGTCGTGTGCCGGCATACTTTGGCGACTGCCCCGGCGACATTAACACGCATGTACTCGAGCGCATGCGCAAGGCGCTCAACGAGCACGCGGCATATCCGTACCTCATGGGCAACGCACGGGCACGCCTTGCACAGGCTCGTCATACCGCCGAGATTTCGGGTGCGGGAACCAAACCGCTCATCAACCTGGGTGGCGACACCTGGGTGCTCTTCCCCTGGTTGGGCAGCTACGCCTTTCTGGCGCTCGAACGTATGCTCAAGATTAAGTGTGCCGCGGAGCTGGGCCTTCGCGGGCTCGATCCGTCGCGTCCATACTTTTTGCAGTTTAAGATGAAGGCCGACGAGGAGACGTTCTTTGAGGTGCTCGCAGCCGAGGCCGAAAAGGACTTCGACCCCATCGAGCTCGTCTATCCCGGCGAGGTACCTTATTTTGATCGCTACGACGAGTACGTTCCCGAGGAGCTCGTGCGCAAAGGCTTCGCCGAAGGCGTGCTCGACATCGAGGACATGAAGCAGCGCGTCCTCAGCTGGCGCGACCACGCCTAAGACCAGTCTTTTTGGGACGGAGAGACTTACTTGTCGTGAAGGACGGTGCCGAGGAAGTCGGTGTCGAAGGGCACGGCTTCGGCAAAGGCGTAGTCGCCGTCGCTGGCGATGAGCAGGTAGTTCTCCTCGCCGCCGAACTCCGTATCGCCACAAGGGACCACCCAGGCGTGGACGAATACCTCGAGTGCCGTGGCAGCGCAGTCGCGAAGGAACGTCACATCGCTCCCCTCGTTTGCGCTCACGATATTGGCCACGTAGATACCCCCGGGGTTCAGGCTGCCCCGCACCAGGCGCAGCGCCTCAACGGTCGCCAGCTCGCGCACGGGCTCGGCACCGCCAAAGCAATCGCTCACGACCACGTCGTAGCGACGATGGCCCACGCTCGTCACACCCAGATACGAGCGAGCCTCAGCGGTAATCACCCGCAGGCGATCGCCCACCGCGTGCTCCAGTTCATCCAGATAGAACCAACGGCGCGCCAAGCGCGTTATCTCTCCGTCATACTCGATGACGTCCATGCGCAGGCCCTCGTGCGACATCAGCGCAAACTTGGGATAGGCAAACCCGCCGCCGCCCAGCATGAGCATACGGTCGATACCGTGACCATAAGCGTTGCGCATTGCGTCCTCGGCCTCAAACACATCGTCAAATGCACGATAGTACGCAAAGACCGGCTCTGCCCAACGCTCGCCAACGTAGCTCGCGCTTTGGTAGACGCCACCTTGCACCAACACGCGAATCTCATCACCGCTCTCATCGTGCATGCGCTTCACGCGCGCCAACCCATTGCGGGTTCGCGCAACCTGCAGACAGGCAGCACGAACAGCGACAGCGGCCGCACCAAGTGCCGCGGCTCCCAGAGCAACGCCGGCGACGACGCCGGCAGAAACACTCGGCTTGTTCATCTAGAGCTCCTTTTGCAGATAGAGTCCATGGTCATAAAATCCAAGATGGCGATAGTACTCGCGCGTACCAATCGCGCTGATCACGTTGACGCGCGCATAACCCGCATCCCGGGCAATCTCGCACGCACGCTCTACGAGCAAACGCCCCAATCCATGGTGCTGGGCTGCCTGGCCTTGATCCCCCACGCGCGCCGCCATGCCATACACGTGTACCTCGCGAATCATCGCCTCGTCCGGCATCGTCGGCAACTCGTCCGCATGTGCAGCAACAAATGAACGGTCGGGCAGCGACAACCGCAAAAAACCCGCGATCTTGCCCTGCGGCGTCACCCACTGCAAAAAGCGCTCGTAAGTCACCGGCGTCTCGTACGCCACTTCCTCATCAAGAGATAGTTCATCCAAGTCGGCACCCGCCGTGCTGATCTCGCGATAGCGAATCTCGCGCACCGTCGCACCGTCACCCCGAGCAGCCAGACGGTTCTCAACGAGCTGGCGCAGATTGGGTTTCTTGTTGCCCACCATAATGTCGTCGGAGCTAAAGTCGCGAATCATGCGGCTGATACGGCAGAACGACGGCGTCACCACGATGTCATCGGCTAGCACATCAAGCAGTTCTTCCTCGGTATAGGGGCGCCACTCGCCGCGCTCGTAGCAGCCCACCAGACGCGAGCCCTCGATGAGCGCACACGGGTAGACCTTGACCTCGTCGGGCATAAAGGCTCCCTCGGTCATAAAGCGCTCGTAGTCGCGTTTGTCCCCCTCGGGCGTGGCGCCCAGCAAGTTAAGCATAAAATGCGCATGGATCTTAAAGCCAAACAGGCGCGCAAGCGAAAACGCTCGCTCGATCTGCGCCACCGAAATACGACGCTCGTTGATATCGAGCAGATGCTGGTCGAGACTCTGGATACCCATCTGAATCTTGGTGCAACCCAGGCGGCGGATGAGCGTGAGGGCCTGCGGTGTTACAGCATCGGGGCGCGTCTCGATAACGAGACCCACCACGCGATGCTTCGCCGTCTCGTTGATGCGCTGCTGACGCTCAAGTTCCTCCATCGTTGCCGCCTGCCACTCGGCAACCTCGCCCCACGGCGTGCCAGGGCCGTACAGACGACGCACCGCGCGGTTGTAGCCGCCCACGCTAGCATCCACACGCCCCTGCTCGTCGGCAACGCCGGCAGCGAGCTCGGCCTCGTCGGTCGCAATACCGGCAGCCCGATAGCGCTCGCGGCGCTCCGCTACCACCGGCGGCAGGGCATCGGCAGGCGCATCGTCGAGCAGGCGCCCCGCCTCGGCACGGCTGATACCCGGACACGCCAACATGGGATTGGCCGCCACGCCGGCCACGGCATCGTCATTGAGCGCGCGGAAGAGCTCCGACATAAACCATGTCTGATAGCCTTCCGGATAGTCGCTCCAGGTACCGCCAAGCACAATGAGCTCGATCTTATCGGTCGCATGCCCCATTTGCGAAAGCGCCGTCAAACGGGCGCTCACCTGCAGATACGGATCGAAGCAATTTTGCTCCGCACGGGCGCACGCCGGCTCGGCGTGCAGATAGCTTTTGGGCATGCGCAGATCGTTGGGGCAAAACAGGCAATCGCCCGAGCATGGCCAGGGCTTGGTGATAACGGTAATGGTCGCCACGCCCGAAGCCGTGCGACGAGGCTTCATACGCAGCACCTGCAGCAGTTGACGTTCCAGCTCGGCATCGACATTCCACCCAGCCCAACGAGCCGGCTCCTCACGTTTTACCCGCTGGTAAAACGGCAGCAGACGGCGCTTGGCCAAATCGCGTTTGTCGGCACCCTCACGGCGCGCCTCGGCATGTATCAGTTTGACGAGCGCTTTGTCATCCACGGTCTCGCCGCGACGCAGAGCCTCGAGTATGTTCAAGATAATCTGTTCCATGCCCCCATTGTAAAGGCAAAGGCGCCGGAGCCGATCTCGGCTTCGGCGCCTTCATCAAACAGCGCGTCTATATCTGCGCCTAGGCTTTCGTCTGCCTCACTACTCCGAATCAAACGACATGTCGCCCGAACCGACCTCAAAACGATACGTGGCAGACTTGTCACCGTTATCGAATTCAAGATTCAAAATGGTCTCGCCGTCGTAGCCAAGCGGAAGGAAATCGCTCTCGAAGTCGCCGCTGCCCAAGGTGAGGCTCGCCTTAAAGCCCGTCGAGTTCGGAACCGTCATCTCCACATCGCCCGAGCCCACACTCACGTCCATCGACTTCGCGGGGGCCTGGTAAAGCTCGAACGTCACATCGCCCGAACCGACCTCAGCGCTGAGCGCATCAGTCACGCTGCCCGTAAACTCTACATCTCCCGCACCCAGGAAAAGGTCGAAACCGTCACAGATGACACCGGCAATCTGCAGATCACCCGAGCCCACGTGCGCGTTGACTCCCTTCAGATGTTCGGCAACACGGCGTGGCAGCTCGACCGTAACTGAGCGATCGATTGCCTTACCGTCATCACTTCCAAACTGGGAAACCTTGAGCGTCGAGTCCTCGACGGATGCGATGTTTTGCGTCGCGGCCTTGGAGGCATCCATACCCTCGGCAACGCGCCCCCGCTCGATAACGCGAGCCTTGTTGCCATCAACAACCCTGACGTCCACCGAAGCCGCATTGATATCGAAATCGAGGTAGCGGAACTCATCGGCATCAAAAGTCGTGCTCGAAAGCTGCTGAGGCCGAGCGGAATAGTTACCGCTATCCAAGAGATCATCGTCGTCAAACATGTCGTCAAAATCAGACAAATTGCCAGATAGAATACCGGTCGTACGCACCATATCGGAATGAGCCAATAGCCGCGAAATGCCAAAGACAAGCCCAATGATGAGTACAAACGCCCCGATACCAACGCCCAAGCGTACCTTGGATTCATGCGAAAGCTTCATCATTCATCACCCTCTTTGGCAATCGGCTCAGCGGTGGTCGCGGTAGCCACGTCAGCATCAACCGAAGCGGAAACATTCTGAGCCCTAGTTGTCACCGGCGCCGGACCAACCTGGATATTCCCACGCGCCCAATCGCCATCGAGCGCACGCGCCACCCAGTGATAAATGGGAATCGTAAAGAAGATCAGCGCGGCCAAGGGGCCGGCACCAAACGGGAACATCAGCAAAAAGAACAGCAGCCAACACACGGCCCAATACGGGAACGACTGGAACGGGCCCTTCACCGGAGTCGAGCCAACTGCGCCGCCACTCGTCGCCTGCGCCGTAGCAGCATTGGCGGCCTGCGCACTCCAGCTTGCCGCTTGTGCCGCCTTGGCCGCAGCATCACTCGCCTGTGTTGCCGCCTCGGTGGCACGTGCCGCCGCCTCATGGGTGCGTGCGCGCTCTGCCGCCTCGGCCTCGCGCTGGCGGGCGCGGTCCTCGTTCTCAAACTCGATATCGTCCTCGATCTCATCGCTCGGATTGAGCAGCTCGTCCAGGCTCACGCCATAGAGCTTGGCGAGCGAGATCAGGTTCTCGGTATCGGGCGAGCTCTCCGCGCGCTCCCATTTGCTGACCGCTTGGCGCGACAGTCCCAGCTTTCGTGCCAGCCCTTCTTGACTAAAGCCTTTGCTGCGGCGAAGGTCGGCGAGCCGCTGCGCAGTTTCTACATTCATGGTTCCTCCTATGTGATGCCAGCCGTGCCGCCGGACCGTTTTTGTTCTTAAGGCGCCTTGCACAGTTAAAAATCTATCCGCCACCGCCAAAATCATGCCACCTATTCTAGTGAGATTTTTGACAACCGGCGGTTGCGGGCACATATGAGCTGCGGAAATGTGTCCAAACAAAGCAATGACCCACAGCTCGGTTGTCCCCGTTGCGGCGTTAACGGTAGTATGGTCGTACTGTTTATTCCGCACCGCCAACGGAGGGAGTTCCGCGCCGTGAACCGCGATTTCGCATCATCGCTCATCCAGCTCAACAATACGTTCTATCGCGAGCACTCCGCTTCCTTTTCCGATACGCGCCAAGCCCCGTGGCCCGGCTGGGTGCGCACCATGGACATCGCGCTCGAGCAGCTCGATGTGGCCACGATCGAGCATCCCGTCCGCGTCTTCGACCTTGCCTGCGGCAATATGCGATTCGAGAACTTTGCCGCCGGCGGCGCACTTGCCGCCAAGGGCGTCGACGGCGCAAACCCCTCGGCAGATGCCAGCTGCCCGTTTGAGTTCTATGGTGTCGACTCGTGCCAAGATTTGGCAATAGACGCCCACGGCCACGCCCTGCGCATTCCCAACCTGCACTTCCAGGAACTCGATGCGCTCGACGCCCTCATGAAGCTCAACCCCGCCGAGACGCCCGATGTGCTTTTCGATGCCCCGCTCGCCGATATCTCGGTCTGCTTTGGCTTTATGCACCACGTGCCGTCGTGCGAGTACCGCGTACGCGTGCTCGACGCCCTGGTACGCCAGACGCGCCCGGGCGGCATCATCGCCATCAGCTTTTGGGAGTTTATGAACGACGAGCGCATGGCGCGCAAGGCCGTTCGAGCCGAAGCCCGCGCCGAGCTCACCCCGCCGTTTGAGGGCTACGATTCCGCGCAGTTTGAAGCCGGCGACCACCTCATTGGCTGGCAAAACGACCGTCATGCCTACCGTTATTGCCATCACTTTGATGATCAGCAGATCACCGACCTGGTGCGCGGCGTCCGTACGTTCTACAAGAGCGGCGAGGTCCCCGTGCGCGAGCTTGAGCGTTTCCATGCCGACGGTCGCAGCGGCGAGCTCAACCGCTATGTGATTCTCAAGCGCCTGTAGGTATCGGCGACTCGCCGCCGAGCCGCACCGCATCTTTCGGGCAAACCATGCCCACCCTTTTTCAACCCATTGACGGAACGTGCAGCTATACGTTCCATACTTATAACCAAGGAGCCTCATGGGAGCCGTCCACGTTCGCACGCCTAAGAACTTTGTGCTCGAGGAGCGCCTGGAGCGCTACGCCGATGCGATTGAGACGAACCCCGAGGCCTATGCCGGAGATTGGCGCGAGGCTTGCGCGCCAGTTGGCTGCAAGCCCTTCGAACACCTTCACCTGGATCTTGGCTGTGGCAAGGGAACGTACCTTGTAGAGCGCGCGGGCCACGAGCCAAACACCCTCTTTATCGGCATGGACCAGGAGCCCATCTGCATTGCCTATGCCGCGCAGAAAATCTGCGAGCAGGAGCTATCCAACGCACTCGTCCTGCCCCGAGGCGCCGCATCGCTGCCGCAGCTGTTTGCCGCAGGCGAGCTCGATGCCATTACCATTAACTTTCCCACGCCGCAGCCCAAGGCCAAGTACGCCAAAAAACGACTCGTCCATGTCGACCATTTGATGCTCTACCGCCCGCTCTTTGCAGCCAACGCCACCGTCACGCTGCGCACCGACAGCAAACCATTGCGCGATTACGCCCTGGGACAGTTTGCCGCGGCCGGCTACGACACGCTTTGGGTAAGTGACGACGTACGCCGCGACCATCCCGAGCATCCCGAGACCGAATATGAATGCCGCACGCGCGAGATGGGTGCCGTCGTCTATGGCATTTGCGCCACACCCTGCGCGCAGCCTAGCGATGAACAGCTCGCGGCGGGCCGCGCGCAGGAGCAAAGCCTTGCCTGCTACCTGCCCGATAACCTCGATGAGCTCACCTATGTACCTCTGGGCATGGAAGAAGCCGTCGAGAACTTTAAAAACCGCGCCCGCAAAGGCAAGAAGCGCCTGCCTCAGGAACGCTAGTACCACGCGCCCATTTCCTGCATTTTCTCGCGCGCTGGCACCCCACGCCGCCGCTACGCCATAATAGTTGGCGGACAATCGCGAGAGAAAGCAAACACATGGCACAGACCACGACAGATATCGCCACCAGCACCGTCTCCGGCGCCGGAGCCGCCAGTTCATTCTCGGGCGGCACGGGAACCGAAGCCGAGTTTGGCTCGCTCGGCGCGCTCTCCCCCACCTGGTGGGAGCCCGAGGACGGCAGTGAGCCCGAACCGTGGCTCACGCCCGATCAGGCCTTCGAGCGCTTCTTTGAATGGACGAGCGATCGCGGTATTGAGCTGTGGGACCACCAAGAAGAGGCCCTCATGGACCTGGCTGCCGGCGATCACGTCATTTTAGGCACACCGACCGGATCGGGTAAATCGCTCGTCGCGCTGGGCATGCTCTTTATGGGCATGGCACAGGGCAAACGCTGCTATTACACGGCCCCCATCAAGGCTCTGGTCAGCGAAAAGTTCTTCGACTTAGTACAGGTACTCGGCCGCGATAACGTCGGTATGATTACCGGCGACACGCATATCAACACCAAGGCGCCCGTCATCTGCTGCACGGCAGAGATCCTTGCTAACGACGCACTGCGCGAGGGCGAAGATGCCGACGTGGGCTGCGTCGCCATGGACGAGTTCCACTACTTTGCCGACCCCGATCGTGGTTGGGCCTGGCAGGTGCCGCTGCTCACCCTGCCCCACACGCAATTCATGCTCATGAGCGCCACGCTCGGCGATGTCACCGCGATTGCCGCCTCGCTCGAGGAACACACCGGCGCTACCTGCGACTTGGTTGTCGACGCCCCGCGTCCTGTTCCGTTGAGCTACGACTATGTGACGACCTCCCTCGAGGGCACGGTCGAGCTCGCCATGCGCCGCGGCGAGGCCCCGCTCTATATCGTGCACTTTAGCCAGGATGCCGCCCTTGCAACGGCGCAATCCCTCGCCAATTTTGGCATCGCCAGCAAGGAGCAGCGCGAGGCCATTAAGGAAGCCGCCAAGGGCACGAGCTTCTCCACGGCCTTTGGCAAGATTCTCAAGCGCCTGCTCGGATGCGGCGTCGGCGTGCACCATGCCGGCATGCTGCCGCGCTATCGTCTACTGGTCGAGCGCCTGGCGCAGCAGGGCCTGCTGCCCGTCATCTGCGGCACCGATACGCTCGGCGTCGGCATCAACGTACCCATCCACACCGTGGTGCTCACCGCGCTTACCAAGTTCGACGGCTACAAGATGCGTCGTCTGCGCGCCCGCGAGTTCCACCAGATCGCTGGTCGCGCCGGCCGCTCGGGCTTTGATACCGAGGGCATGGTGATTGCCGAGGCACCCGAGCACGAGATCGAGAACGCCAAGCTCATGGCCAAGGCGGGCGACGACCCCAAAAAACTCCGCAAGATTAAAAAGAAGAAGGCCCCCGAGGGCTTTGTCACCTGGAACAAGCAAACCTTTGAGCGCCTGATCGAGACGCAGCCCGAGACACTCAAGCCGCGCCTGCGCATCACGCACTCCATGGTGATCAGCGTGGTCGAGCAGGGCGGCGATGCCCGAGCCCGCGTACACGACCTCATCGAGACGAGTCTGCAGACCCCTGAGGAAAAGGCAAAGCTCGAGGTTCGTGCCGACGAGATCTTCGCCACGCTCATCGACTCCGGCGTCGTCGTACGCACCGAAGTGCCGCCCGCACCCGACGCTCCGGCTGACGCCGCGCCGGACATCGACTACGCACTGACGGTCGATCTGCCCGAGGACTTCGCGCTCGACCAGCCGCTCTCGCCGTTCTTACTTGCCGCATTGGAGCTGCTCGATCCCGAGAGCGAGACCTATACCATGGATCTGATCTCAATGGTCGAGGCAACGCTCGAGGATCCCAAGCAGGTGCTGCGCGCACAGGAGCGCGCAGCACGCGATCGCGCTATGGCCGAGATGAAAGCCGACGGCATTGAATATGAGGAGCGTCTGGAGCGCATTCAAGACGTCACGTATGAAAAGCCGCTCGAGGATTTGCTCGACGCCGCCTTTGACAAGTACTGCCAGGAAGTGCCCTGGGCCAACGACTATCAGCTCTCTCCCAAGAGCGTCCTGCGCGATATGCTGGAGAGCGCGAGCGATTTTAAGGGCTACATTCAAAAGCTCGGCATCGCCCGCTCCGAGGGCATTTTGCTGCGCTACCTGGCAGAGGCCTATCGTTCGCTCGACCGCACCGTGCCCATCGAGAAGCGCGACGAACGCCTGCGCGACATTATCTCGTGGCTGGGCTTTGTGGTGCGCTCGGTGGACTCGAGCCTGGTGGACGAGTGGGAGAACGCCGGCAACCCCGCTGCACTCGACGCCGCACCGCCGCAGGGCATCGATGAAGTCGTGGCAGACCGCCGTGGCTGCACCCTGCTGGTGCGCAACGCACTCTTCCGCCGCGTGACCCTTGCCGCCCGCGAGCACATTCGCGACCTGGGCGAACTCGACGACGACTGGGGCATGAGCGAGATCCGCTGGCAAAAGGCCCTCGATGCCTACCATGAGCAGCATGAGGAAATTCTCACCGACGGAGACGCCCGCAGTGCCGCGATGTTTTCCATCGATGAGTCCGACGAGAAGACCGCGCACGTATGGCACGTGCACCAGATCTTTGCCGACGAGGATGGCGACCACGATTTTGGCATCATGGGCGATGTCGATCTGGACGCCACGCAAGACGGCGGCGAGGTAATCTTCAAAAACTACCGCGTCGGCTTTATCGAGGACCTGCTCGAGAACTAGCCAAACATACTGGAACGGAATAAAACGGGGCCGTTGGCACTATCGCCAGCGGCCCCGTTTTTGCACTATCCGCTATGCCTTACTCGGCATCCTCGACCTCATACGAATCCGCCTCGGCTGGCTCATCGTTTGTCTCTGCCGCAGCCCCGCGTGCCTCGTCAAACGCCGCCTTCATGGTCTTGTTGCCCCACGTGAGCTTGCGAATGGTAAGATCGTCGGCTTTCTTGTTGGCAAGGCGCAGATTGTTCTCGGAGGACAGCAACGCCTCCTTGGTTTTCTGCAGATGGCTAATCGTCTTGTCGATCTCATCGATTGCCGTTTGGAACTTGCGGCTCGCGATCTCGTAGTTGCGGCCGAAATCGTTCTTGAACTTCTCCATCTTGGCTTCGAAGTTCGTGACATCGATATTCTGCTGCTTGTACTCCGCCAGCTCCTGCTTATAGCGAAGCGAACCCATGGCGGCATTGCGCAGCAGCGTAATGATGGGAATGAAGAACTGCGGGCGGATCACATACATCTTCTCGTAGCGATAGCTCACGTCCACGATTCCCGCGTTGTAAAGCTCGCTCTCGGGCTCGAGCAGCGTGCAGAGCACCGCGTACTCACAGCCTTTCTGGCGACGATCGTGATCGAGTTTCTTAAAGAAGTCCTCGTTTTTATGCTTGGTCGCGGTCTCGTCGTTCTCGTTTTTCATCTCGAACATAATCGAAATGACCTCGTTGCCGCTCGCGTCGCACTCACGGAAAATGAAGTCTCCCTTGGTGCCCTCGGATGCATCGTTATCTTTCTCGAAGTATGCATTGGGAAACGCCGTCATGCGCAGACGGTTAAACTCGGTCTCGCAGTGCTGCTCGAGCGACTCGCCCACCATCTTGGTGGACAGGCGAACCTTCATGTCCTTAAGGCGCTCAATCTCTTCATCCTTGTAGCGGATCAACTCGTCGCTCACGCGCTTGGCCTGCGCAAGCTCAAGCTCGTGGGCTGCCTTGGCCTGTTCCTCGCGAGAATCGCGCACCGCCAGCTCGCTCGTCAGTTTGGCACGTGCCTCATCGCGCTCTCGCTCCGCCGCGGCGACCGCCTCTGACAGGTTCATTTTTGCCATCAGTTCCTGCTCGCGCAGCTGGGCACGCAGGCCCTCGGCCTCTTGCTCGGACTGAGCCTTTGCGGCGGAAAACTTCTCTTGCACCTTCGCGCGATAGTCAGTAAGCGCGCGCTCGGCCTCGCTGCGAGCGGCATCGAGCTCACGCTGCGACTCTGCCGCGGCGGCGGCAAGCGCCATCTCCTGGGCCTTGTCCGCCGCGGCGATCCTGGCCTGCAGCTCGGCAATCTGAGCGTCGCGCGCGGACAGGTCGTTTTGAGCAGCATTGCGTGCCGCCGCTTCGGCAAGCCTGGCTTCATCATCTTTGCGCTCCAACTGCGCACGTAAATTGTCGATCTCGCGCTGAAGCTCGGCATTCTCCTTTTGAGCATCGGAACGGGCCTCAACCGCCGCGCGCTGACTTGCACTCTCGCGCTCTGCGGCAGCGCTTTCGAGCTTGGCGCGCAGCTCGGCAAGCTCAGCGTCGCGCTTGGCAACCTCTTGTGCCAGCTGCTGAGCTGCAGCGTTCTTCTGCTCGACAAGCTGAGCGTCGCGCTGAGACTCTGCCTTTTGCAAAGCAGCCGTCGAGCGCGAGCGCTCAAGCTCCAGTGCCTGCTCGCCCTCGCGCTGGACCGCCTTCACGCGCTCATCCAGGTCGCGCGAAAACTCGGCATTGCGCACCTGCTTGACGATATCCGCATAACCGGACGCATCGACCTTAAAAACTTCGCCGCAATGCGGGCACTTGATCTCGTTCATGGCAGCTCCTCGATGGACGCAAATTTCAACCGCCTACACTCTACCGCGCCGCACGGACAAAAAAGGCGCCGCTGCCATAATGGCAACGGCGCCAGAACCACCACGAAGGTGGCTGCCCCCTTTGCGGTAGCTCGTGTCGTGGTTCGAGAATTACAGTCCAAAAAAGCCGAGGATCTGATCACGGCTTACGGGCTTGTAGTCGTTGGCATCGAGGCCGACATCGTAGCGAAAAATGGGGCGCTCGCGATCGCGGTTGCGTGCGTTGGTGCGGTCACCCCTGCTATGGATATGTCCGTGCAGCATGATGGCGCCGCGCGCCTTGCCATTCCAGCTGAGCATGGGGTAATGGCTCATCACCAGGCGATGACCCTTAGCGTAACCGGGAGCGACCTCCAGATAATCGCGCACCTCATCCCAAATCTGCGGTGCGTTCGGATCTTCCCAATCGCCGTCATGGTTACCGCGGATGAGCGTCACGTTCTTGCATTCGATACACTCGCGCAGGTGCACGGCATCCGCTAGGGGCAAACGATAGGTAAAGTCTCCCAGGATGTAGAGACGGTCATCCGCAGCCACGCACTCATTGATGGCATCGATGACCTTGCGATTCATCTCCTCGACCGAGCCAAACGGCCGGTCCATGTCGTGCAAGATATTCGCATCGCCCAGGTGCAGGTCGGCGGTAAACCACATCATCGTCTATGTCCTCATTTCGCAACGCGTCAAACTCGTGCTAAGTATACAGACACAGCGATGCGTCGGTTAGCCAAAGAGCCCGCCGAACAGACCTCGGCGGTGTTTGTCTTTCTTTTTCGACGCGTCACCCTGGGCGTTCTTGTCCTGCCGCTTCTTCCGGTCCTGCTCTAGCTCATCATCGTCGAGCAGCATATCCCACTCAAACGGGTCGTCCGTCAGATCGAACAGGCCATCGCCATCAAACATGACCGCCTCCATTGCCGATTAGCGAGCATCCACCACATAGAGTCCAACGCGCACCTGATGCCACGGGCTGCGCTCGGGGGCAACCTGTTGCACACGGGCCTCAAATACGTACCCATGGCCGTAATACATCATCAAGGACAGCGGGCCGGCCTCGTTTCCCGGAACATAGCCGAGCTTGGTGTTGCCGTAGTAGATCGCAACCGCCTCGGGATCATGGGGATTATCGCGCTCGGCACACAGCGTCAGCTTATCGCCCGCTTTAAGATCGCCCAAGACCAAGGCGCCATCGGCATACTGAAATCCTGCAATATGAAACGACAAAAGAACACGTGAAGGCTCGTACATGGCAGCTCCTCTACCGGCCGGAATACCCGGCGTTTAACCTTATTGAGAAGTCTACGGGCCCGTGCGGACACAAATTCATCCTGTCTGCGTCTTTCAATCGCTTGCCGCAACGCTTGCGCGACGGGACGCTTGCAGATAAGATAGGGACACGGATGGCACCCGTGGCAGCGGGTCTTGCCAACTCCGATACACGTTTTCATCGTGAGAAGTGGCCGTCTTCGCTTACGCGGGGGCGGCTATTTCATTCGGCCGATAAACAGACCGAGTTCGATAGCCGCAATCAACAACGCCAATAACGAAATAACATCGCTTACGTTCATACCAAATCCCTTCTAAAGGGAGTTGGCCCATCCGTGCTCCATAGCAGTAGTCTAACGCAAAATGCGGGTAATAGGAACACTTGTTCGTATTACCCGCGATCTTTTCTAATGCACAAACATACGCACGAACTTGTGCTTCCAGCTTGCGTAGGGCGCATACCGAAACGGCACGTCCAGCCAGGTTACCTTGTTCACGATGCTCTTCTTGTGGCTAAACGTATCGAAGCTCTCGCGGCCATGGTACTGGCCCATACCGCTCGCACCCATGCCGCCGAAGCCCATATGGCTCGTAGCCAAGTGCATGATCGTGTCGTTAACGCAGCCGCCGCCAAAGGGCACGTAGCGCACAAAGCGCTCCTGAACTGCGCGATCCTGGCTAAAGATATACAGGGCCAGCGGCGTCGGACGATCTGCAATAAACGCCTCGGCCTCATCCAGGCTCTCAAACGTCAGCACCGGCAAGATGGGACCGAAAATCTCTTCCTGCATCACGGCGTCCTCAGGCGCCACGCCGTCTAGGATCGTCGGCTCAATCTTGAGCGACGACTCGCGCGCCGTGCCTCCCAGCACAACCTTGTCGGGGTCGATCAGCCCGCGTACGCGCGCGAAATGCTTGGCGTTGACAATATGACCGTAGTCCTCGTTGTCGAGCGGGTGCTCGCCAAACATGCGACGGGCCTCCTCCTTGATGAGTCCCAGCAGCTCGTCGTGCACGCGCGTATCGACCAGCAGGTAGTCGGGCGCCACGCAGGTCTGCCCTACGTTGAGCCATTTACCAAAGGCGATACGCCGTGCCGCGACCTTCAAGTTTGCCGTCGCATCCACGATGCAGGGGCTCTTGCCGCCCAGCTCAAGCGTCACGGGCGTGAGGTTTTTGCTCGCGCGCTCCATGACGAGCTTGCCGACCGGAACGCTACCGGTAAAGAAGATCTTGTCCCAGCTCTCGTCGAGCAGCGCCTCGTTCTCGGCACGCCCGCCTTCGACGACCGTCACCAGGCGCGGATCAAATGCTTCCTCGCAAATCTGCCTGAGCACCGCGCTCGATGCCGGAGCATAGGCACTCGGCTTGATGACCACGGTATTGCCCGCGGCAAGGGCGCCGGCAAGCGGCTCGAGCGTTAGCAAAAACGGGTAGTTCCAGGGCGCCATAATGAGCGTGACGCCATAGGGCACGGCTTGCGTTTTGCACACACTCACGGCGTTGGCGAGGTCACACGGACGCAGGCGCGGACGGCTCCATCGAGCCACATGCGCAATCTGATGACGAATCTCGGAAAGCGAGGTGCCGATCTCACACATATAGGCCTCGTCATGCGACTTTCCCAAATCGGTCTTGAGCGCATGGGCAATATCGGTCTCGTGTGCTCGCACCGCCTCGCGCAGGCGCACGAGGGCGCGACGTCGAGCATCGACATCAAACGTGGCGTGCGTCTTAAAGTAGGCGCGCTGTTCGCCGACAATGCGCGCGATTTCCTCGGTGTTCATGGGCCCTCCTAGTTCTCATCCTCAAACATACCACCCGCGACGACCTCGTACATACGCTCGAGCTCCAAACGGTCCATCAAAAGTGGAACGGGGTATAGCGGATTGGCCTCGGCATCGGCATGGGCCGCCATTTGCGGAATATCGGAGCGGCGAATGCCCGTCACATATTTGGGAATGCCCAAGGCGGCATTCATGCGGTCGACCCAATCGATAAAGGCCTCGGCCGCAAGACTGTCCCGCGCGTTAGCCGGCGCGATACCGGCCATGCGAGCAAGATCGGCAAGCTTGGGGGCGGCGGCGTCACCATAAGCGCGAA
>USHZ01000027.1 GCA_900554595.1 uncultured Collinsella sp.
CGCTAAGCATGTCATCCACAAGAACCAGGCTTCCAACCGCAAGTCCGGTCTTGCCAAGCTCGTGAACAGCATCAACGCCTAAGTTGTAAATTTCACACCACACAGATTACGCGCATAAATGGAGCCTGTTTTATGGAACAGGCTCCATTTTTTGTACCGCTCGGGTAAGATAGTCCGCATGAATACTTCAATTGACATTTCCCACATCCGCAACTTCTCAATCGTTGCGCATATCGATCATGGCAAGTCCACGATCAGTGACCGCATCCTCGAGCTCACCCATACTGTCGATGAGCGCGACATGGAGTCGCAGCTGCTTGACACGATGGACATTGAGCGCGAGCGCGGCATCACGATCAAGTCCAATGCCGTCCGCGTGTCCTATGACGCCGACGACGGCGAGACGTATCAGTTCAACCTGATCGATACGCCGGGCCACGTGGACTTCACCTACGAGGTCTCGCGTTCGCTGGCAGCTTGCGAGGGCGCGGTGCTCGTCGTGGACGCCACTCAGGGCGTTGAGGCGCAGACCGTTTCCAACGCGACGCTCGCCATGAACGCCAACTTGGACATTGTTCCGGCCATCAACAAGATCGACCTTCCCTCGGCGCACCCCGACGAGGTTAAGACCGAGATTGAAGACGATCTGGCCATTCCCGCCGACGATGCCGTGTGCGTGTCGGGCAAGACCGGCGTGGGCATCCACGATCTGCTGGAGTCCATCGTCTTTTTGATCTCGCCTCCCAAGGGCGATGCAAATGCCCCTCTCAAGGCACTAATTCTGGATTCGTACTTTGATGAGTACCGCGGCGTCGTCGCCACGGTGCGTGTCTTTGACGGTTCCATCAAGAAGGGCGATAACCTGCGCATGATGCAGGCCAAGGGCGACTTCTTGGTCGACGGCGTGGGCGTCAAGCGCCCTGCCGAGACGCCGGTCGATGCTCTGACCGTCGGCGAGGTCGGCTATGTGGTCACGGGTTTGAAGGACCCCGAGGCTGTGCGCGTGGGCGATACCCTTACGTGGACTTCGAACCCCTGCCCCGAGCCGCTGCCGGGCTACCGCGAGGCCAAGCCCATGGTCTACACGGGCCTGTTCCCCATCGACAACAAGGACTACGAGAACCTCCGCGACGCGCTCGATAAGCTGCACGTCAACGATCCGTCGTTGGTGTGGGAGCCTGAGACGTCGGTGGCGCTGGGCTTTGGCTTCCGCGTGGGCTTCCTGGGCTTGCTGCACATGGAGGTCGTCAAGGAGCGCCTGGAGCGCGAGTTCAATCTGGACCTGATCGCCACGAGCCCGTCGGTCGACTACCACGTGTACAAGACTGACGGCGAGATGATCGATGTCCGCAGTCCGCAGGATCTGCCCGAGGCCACGCGCATCGATCGTATCGAAGAGCCCTACCTCAAGGCAAAAATCATCTGCCCGCCCGAGTATACGGGTGCCGTCATGCAGCTCGCTATCGAGCACCGCGGCATTACAACCGACATGATCCACCTGACGAGCAAGTCGGTCGAGATGCGCTTTGATATGCCGCTCGCCGAGCTCATCTTGGACTTCTTCGATCAGCTCAAGAGCCGCACCAAGGGTTACGCCTCG
The DNA here is from genome assembly GCA_900554595.1 of uncultured Collinsella sp. GTDB lineage: Bacteria > Actinomycetota > Coriobacteriia > Coriobacteriales > Coriobacteriaceae > Collinsella. Next base: position 1,601 of record USHZ01000027.1, read on the forward strand.
CTCGACTACGAGTTCAACGAATATCGTCCCTCCGAGCTCGTTAAGCTCGATATCCTGCTTTCGGGCGACGAGGTGGACGCGCTGTCGTTTATCGTGCACAAGGATAAGGCTTATGGCCTGGCCCGCGGCCTGTGCGACAAGCTCAAGGAGATCATCCCGCGACAGCTGTTCGAGGTGCCTATCCAGGGCGCTATCGGCAACAAGATCATCGCCCGCTCCACCGTTAAGGCGCGCCGTAAAGACGTGCTGGCCAAGTGTTACGGCGGCGATATCTCGCGAAAGCGCAAGCTGCTCGAGAAGCAGAAAGAGGGCAAGAAGCGCATGAAGGCCATCGGGTCGGTCGAGGTTCCGCAGGAGGCCTTTATGGCGATTCTCAAGGTGGACGAGTAGGTTCATGGCGCTTTCTGAATATAGCAAGCGGCTGCTGGGCGCCTATGCCGAGCAGCCGTTCCTTATGGCTCCCATGGCGGGCGTAACCGACCCCGCCTATCGCATCATGTGTCGCCGCCGCGGTGCCAACCTTGCCTACAGCGAGATGGTGAGCGTTGCCGGTCTTGCCTATGCCAGCAACAAGACGTGGCGCCTGGTGTTGCCCGCCGACGAGGAGCAGCAGATTTGCGTGCAGCTCTTTGGTTCCAAGCCTGATCAGTTTGCGAGTGCCGTCGCTGCCGTCGAGGAGCGCGTGGGCGATCGCCTGTCATTGATTGATATCAACATGGCCTGTCCGGCTCGCAAGGTCGTTACCAAGGGCGAGGGCTCGGCGCTTATGCGCACGCCCAACCTGGCCGAAAGAATCGTCGAGGCAGCGGTGGGCGCGGCGCATGTTCCCGTGACCGTGAAGATCCGCAAGGGTTTTTATGCCGAGGATCGCAACGCCGCAACGTTTGCCCAGATGCTCGAAGGGGCGGGCGCCTCTGCAGTTGCCGTGCACGGTCGTTGCGCCACGCAGCTCTATACGGGTCAGGCCGATTGGTCTGTCGTCGATGAGGTTGCCGACGCTGTCGAGATTCCCGTGATTGGTTCGGGCGATGTGTTCTCGGCCGAGGACGCTGCCGGTCGTCTGAGCGGCTCGGGTGCCAGCGCGGTGTTTATCGCGCGCGGCATCTACGGCAATCCGTGGGTGTTCGGCGATGCTCGAGCCCTTTCACTCGATGGCACGCCGGTTCCTTCTCGCTCCTCGGTCGAGCGTCTGGAGGCTCTGCGTGAGCACCTGACGTTGACGCACGAACTTCTGCCGCTTATGTCGCGCGCCCGTACGTATGCAAGTTGGTACTTAAAGGGCATGCCCCATGCCGCCGCCTGGCGCGCTCAGGTGGTGCGCTGCTCCACGTACGAGGAGTTTATGGCGCTGGTCGATGATATCGAGCGCGACGTGGTGGTCTGCGAGGCCGCGCTTGCCGCCGGCGAGCCGGTGCCCGCTCATCCGCTGGAGGCTTAAGGGTGGCCGTTACCGCGCTGTATGTGCATGTGCCGTTTTGCGCTCAAAAATGCCGCTATTGCGACTTTGACTCTCGCAGCGTGGCCCCGTGCGACCTGGACGCTGCGCTCGATGCCTATTTTGAGCACCTGTATGCGCGGCTCGATGCCTTTGGCAACGCTGGGGCACTCAGACAGATCCGCACGGTCTACGTAGGCGGCGGCACGCCATCGCTGGCAGGGGAGCGCCTGGTGAAACTTGCCCGTCGTATCTCCATGTGGTGCAAGCCCGTTGAGTTTACCTGCGAAGCCAATCCTGAGTCGCTGACCGCTGGGCTCGCCACCGCGCTTGCCGAGGCGGGTGTCACGCGCATCTCTTTGGGCGTGCAAACCCTCGACAATACCGAGCTGGCTGCCATTGGCCGCATCCATAATGCCGAACGAGCGCTTGAGGCCATCGCGACGGTGAAGGATGTTGGGCTCGATGTGTCGTGCGACCTTATGTGTGGGCTTCCCGGACAGACTATGGCGAGCTGGCAGCACACGCTCGATGGCGTGTTTGAGGCGGCTCCGTACCATGTGTCGGTCTATCCGCTCACGCTCGAGGAGGGCACGCCGCTTTACCGTATGGCGTGCCGTGACGAGTCGCTTGAGCCCGATGAGGATTTCCAGGCCGCATGCATGGACGTTGCGCGAGAGCGGCTGAGTTCGGCGGGCTACCATCCGTATGAGGTGGCGAGCTACGCGCTCGATGGGCATGAATGCGCTCATAATATTGCCTACTGGACTGGTCAGGGCTATCTGGGTTTGGGTCGTTCTGCCGCGGGTATGCTTGATGCCGAGGATTTCGATCGCTTGGCTGGACTGTTTCCCGGTGTGGCCGCCCGTGGTGACTTTCACCGCGTGCGTCTGGTCCAGCGCAACGATGGCGCGACGGCGTTTGAGGCCGAGTACCTGACGCAGCGCGAGGCGGCAGCCGAGGACCTGATGCTCGCTTGTCGCATGACGCGCGGTGTTGCTCCCGACCTGTTGGTTCGCGCGGCTCGTGTCATCCCCGCTGATGAACTGACAGCGGCTTGTGACCGCGCTCTTGAGCTTGGGCTTGCTACTTGGGTGCCCGAGCACGGTGAAACCCATACGGGGCCTATCGCCTCTGTCGATGTCATAGACGGCCGCACCTGTGCCCGCCTGGCGCCGACCCACCTGGGGTGGCTCGATGGAAATGTGCTGTTCGAGCTGTTTTGGGGTCTAGCTTAGGCCGCTCGGGTAGAATTACCGCAATATATACGCTGCTGTGAGCAGGAGGTTGCCGCGCATGGCGACGATGAACGAAAAAGATTACTACGAGATTTTGGGCGTCTCCAAAGACGCCACCTCGCGTGATATTCAAAAGGCTTTCCAGCAAAAGGCCCGCAAGCTCCATCCGGACGTCAATAAAGAGCCGGATGCCGAGGAGAAGTTTAAAGAGGTTTCCGAGGCCTATGCCGTGCTCTCGGACGAGCAGAAGCGTGCGCGTTACGACGCCATGCGGTCGGGCAATCCCTTTGCCGGTGCACCGACGGCTTCGCCCTATGGCGGCGGCTATGCCGGCAGCGCCGGTTACGGCAATCCCTTTGACGGCGGTTTCCCCTTCGGGGGCGCCTGGGGCCAGCCCCGTCGCGGCCAGGCGGCCTACAACCCCGAAAGTGGCGCCAACGTGGTCGTCGATATCAAGCTCGACGCCAAGGAGGCCAAGAGCGGTGCCCACAAGACCGTTCGCTACACCCGCTTTGACACCTGCGGACATTGTGGCGGATCGGGCTCCGTTTCGTCGGAGCATGCCCACACCTGTCCGAGCTGCGGTGGTCGCGGCCATATCGATGTCGACCTGTCCTTCCTGTTTGGCGCGGGCACGTTCCAGACGGTTTGTCCTGAGTGCGGCGGTTCCGGCAAGGTCGTTGCCGACCCGTGCCCCGATTGCGGTGGCAGCGGCCGTATCCGTGTGACCTCCGAGCAGACGATTGAGTTTCCCGCCGGCACGCATGATGGCGACGAGGTGCGCATCCCCAACATGGGTCACGCCGGCACGAACGGCGCTTCGGGCGGTGACCTGGTCGGTCGTGCGCACGTTGAGGCTGAGCGTCTGGAGGGTAAGGCTCGCACCGGCTTCTACCTCATGGGTATTATCGCGCCGTTTTTGGTACTGTCGGCCATTTCGGGCGTGTTCTCCGCCTTTGCCATGATGTGCTTCATTCCGTTTGCCATGGGCTTGTTCATGGTGCTGTCGGACGGCGTGCTTCATCGCAGTCTGTTGTGGTGGAAGCGCGGTGCGATGCAGTTTGCCAATGGTTTTGCCAACGGTTTTATGTTCGCGCTCGTGTCGGTTTGGTTCGCGAGCTGCTCGCAGCGGGCCGTGCTTTCGCCGTACGGAACTCAATAACATCAAACCCTCTGTTTGCGCCCGGCCCAGCTTGGGTATAGGACGCTCTGTGACAATAATGAAAGTTGGAAGGATTCGGTCGTGTCGGAAAATAGGGATTACTACGAGGTACTTGGCGTTGACAAGGATGCCGACGCGCGAACGATTAAGCGCGCGTTTCTAAAGAAAGCCCGTACGGTACACCCGGATGTTTCGGACGACCCCGAGGCCGAGGCCAAGTTCAAAGAGCTCAACGAGGCCTATTCCGTTCTTTCCGACGAGCAGAAGCGTGCCAACTACGACCGTTACGGCACCGCGGACGGCCCTGGCGGCTCTGGCTATGTCGACATCAACGATATCTTTGGTGGCATGGGCATGGACGACCTGTTCTCGTCGTTCTTTGGCGGTGGCGCCGGTGGTGGCGCTCGCAGCCGTCGCGAGCGCCGTCGCGGTCGCGATATGGCCATCTCCCTTTCGGTGACGCTCGAGGAGGCGGCGCTCGGCTGCAAAAAGACGATCAGCTACGACCGTCTTGCCCCTTGCGATGACTGCAATGGTACCGGCAAGGCCGAGGGCGCGACCGAAAAGCAGTGCAGCCGCTGTCACGGCACTGGCTATGTGACGACGGTCCAGCGTTCTTTCCTGGGCCAGGTTCAGTCCTCTTCGCCCTGTCCCGACTGCCACGGCGAAGGCACGGTCATCGATCATCCCTGCGAGACCTGTGACGGCCAGGGCCGCACGCCTTCCCACGAAAAGATTGACATCGATATTCCTGCCGGCGTTTCGACCGGTCGCCAGCTGCGCGTGAGTGGTTTTGGCGAGGCCGGCCTTCGTGGCGAGCCGTCGGGCGACCTGATCGTCAACGTGCGTGTCGCCGACCACGAGCGTTTTAAGCGCAATGGCGATGACCTGTATCTGGTGAGCGATATCTCCATCGCGCAGGCCGCGCTCGGATGCGAGATTGAGGTCGAGGGCATTATGCCTGACGAGGCCGTCAAAGTGACGGTTCCCGCCGGCACGCAGTACGGTGACACCGTGAGCGTCAACAATTACGGCATGCCGCGTATCGGCGGTGGCGGTTCGCGCGGTCGCCTGATCGTGCAGCTGCGCGTGGTCGTCCCCACCAATCTCTCCAACAAGCAGCGCGAGCTGCTTCGCGCCTTTGCCGACGAGATGGGCGATGACGTCGCATCCGGTAAGAAGTCGGTGACCGACCGTATCAAGAGTGCCCTCGACGACATCCTCGATTAAGGAGCCCGTGTGCTCGCACCTCATATCTCTGTTGTCAACCTCGGTTGTCGTGTCAACCGGGTTGAGTCCGACCGTATTACTGCCGATCTTATGCGCCTGGGTTTTGCAATGGTGGAGCCTCAGGATGCAGAACTGATTGTTATCAATACCTGTGCCGTGACGGGGGAGGCCGAGGCCAAGACCCGTAAGGCCGTCCGCCATGCGCTGGCCTATCCGGGCGAGCCTTACGTGGTCGTAACCGGCTGCGTCGTCAACTTGCATCCCGAGGAGCTGCTAGAGCTCTCCGATCGCGTGATCGCCGAACCGTCCAAGATTGACGTCGCCGAGCGCGTCTGCGATGTGTTGGGTGTCGAATCCGATAGCGTGCCCGCCTGCAGCGATAGCGACGTGGTCGATGCGCTCGGTCGTTCGCGGCTGGGCGTGAAGATCCAGGACGGCTGCAACCACCGCTGCGCCTATTGCATCGTGTGGAAGGCCCGCGGCCCCGAGCGTTCCGTGCCCGTCGAGTCCGTGCTCGAACAGGTGCGTGAAGCCCAGGAGGCCGGCGTGCCCGAGGTCGTGCTGACCGGCGTGAATCTGGGTGCCTATGACGGCAAGAGCACGACCGACGAACATGTCGAGATCGATGAGCTGCTCCAGGCCATCATGGAGCGCACCGAGATCGCCCACGTGCGCATCTCCTCGGTGGAGCCCATGGATATTTCCGAGCGCATGCTCAAGGTGATGGCTCGCTATCCGAAGCGCATCGCGCCGTTCTTGCACCTGCCCGTGCAGTCTGGCTGCACGGCGACGCTGCATCGCATGGGTCGTCCCTATAGTGCCGAGGCCTTTGAGGATACGGTGCGCATGATTCGCGCCAACCTGCCACAGGCTGCACTTTCGTGCGACGTTATCGTCGGTTTTCCTGGTGAGACGGACGAGGAGTTCGAGGAGTCGCTGGCGCTGTGCCGTCGCGTGGGCTTTTCGCGCATGCACGTGTTCCGCTATAGCAAGCGCCCCGGCACCCTCGCCGCCGACATGCCCGACCAGGTACCGCCTGAGGTCATGGCCGAGCGCAGCCGTCGCATGCGCGCGGCGGCTCAGGAGCTCGCTGTTGCCGATGCCCGCCGTCGCGTGGGCACCGTCGAGCGCGCCGTGCTTGAGTATGGTGACAATTTGACGCTCGGTTCGTTCCATCATGCCCGTCTTGATGATACCTGTGGACTCACAGCCCCGTGCCTGCTCGATGTTGCTATCATCGGAGTCGATGATTCCGGCTTGGTCCATGCACGCAGGGAGGTTCATGGAAGCCTCGAAGATTAGACTTACCGTTCCCGAGGGTATCGACCCCTCGCGCGTTTTGGGCGCCGGCGACGGCGTCCTTCGTGCACTCGAGAACTTGGTACGCGCCCATGTGGTCGCCCGCGGTGACAGCGTTGCCGTGAGCGGCGATCCGGACGAGGTCGAGCTGGTCGCGCGTTTTTTCGAGCATGCCTTTCGTGAGGCTGCTGCCGGGCGCACGCTTTCTCCCGATGATGTCTCGCGCTGTCTGGCCGTTCTGCGCGACGGCGAGCATGATGCCTCGTCGCTGCGCGATGACGTGCTGCTATCGTATCGCGGTCGCGTCATCCGCCCCAAGACGCTCGGTCAAAAGCGCTATGTGGATGCTATCCGCTCTTCGACCATCGCGTTTGGCCTCGGTCCCGCCGGTACCGGTAAAACCTATCTGGCCATGGCGCTCGCCGTTGCCGCGCTCAAGCGCCATGAGGTAGGCCGCCTGATCCTGACGCGCCCGGTTGTCGAGGCGGGGGAGAACCTGGGCTTTTTGCCCGGCACCCTCGAGGAAAAGATCGACCCGTATATGCGCCCGCTCTATGATGCCCTCTTTGACATGATGGATCGCGAACGCACCGATGAGCTTATGGAGCGCGGCGTGATCGAGATTGCCCCGCTCGCCTACATGCGTGGTCGAACGCTGAGTGATGCCTTTGTGGTGCTCGATGAGGCACAAAACACGACGCCCGAGCAGATGAAGATGTTCCTGACGCGTTTGGGCTTTAATTCCAAGTTCGTGATTACCGGCGACCTGAGCCAGCGTGACCTGGTGGGTCGTCGCGGCGGTCTTGCCGATGTCGAAAGGATTTTGGGTCGCGTCAACGATGTGACGTTTTCTCACCTGGAGCGCGCCGATGTGGTGCGCCATGCCCTGGTGGGCCGTATCGTTGAGGCCTATGATGCATACGACGACGCGCGCGAGCGGCGCGCACACGATCGAAAGGAGTCCCGTTGAGTGTATTGATCAGCAACGATGCCGAGCTCGATACGCTGCTCGATGCCCAGGAGGTGGAGCACATCTGCTCAGTTGTGCTTGCCGCCGAGGGTGTTGAGCGTGAGGTAGAGATTTCCCTTTCGTATGTCGATGAGGACGAGATGCACGAGCTCAACCTTGAGTGGCGTGGTATCGATCGCACGACCGACGTGCTCTCGTTTGAATGCGACTCGGCCTTTGACGAGGACATTCCCGCCGACGAGACGCTCGAGCTCGGCGATATTATCCTGGCCCCGCAGGTTATTGCCCGCCAGGCCCCCGGCTTTGGCAACAGCCCCGCGGATGAGTGCCGACTGATGCTCGTGCACGGAATGCTGCACCTGCTGGGCTACGACCACATCGAGGACGATGAGGCCGAGGTCATGGAGGCGCGCGAGGATGCCATCCTGCGCGACCTCGCGCTTGAGCGCGGCGAGGACCCCAAACTCGTCCACGTCGGCCCCATAACCAATCATGCCCACGACTAGGAGCCATTTATGATTCCCGGATCGAACAAGGACCATCCGTCCTTTTTAAAGTCGTTCTCATACGCGATGGAGGGCTTCGTCACCGCCGTCAAGACCGAGCGCAATATCAAGGTCATGCTCGTGGCGGGCGTGTGCACCGTCATTGCCGGCTGCATCGTGGGGCTCGATATTGCCGAGTGGGCTACGGTCATCATCTGCTGCGGCCTGGTGATTCACGGCGAGTTGTGCAATACCGCCATGGAGGCGATTGTCGACCTGGCGACCCAGGAGCTGCATCCGTTGGCCAAGCGCGCGAAGGATATCGCCGCTGCCTCTGTATACGTTCTTTCCATTACCGCCGCGATCGTGGGCTTGCTTGTCTTTGCCCACGCGCTCGACTTTATTTAGAAAGGGATTCCCATGTCCGACAATATGCAGCCTACCGATGAAGTTTTGGATGACGAGGTCCTGGACGAGGCTGAAGGTGCCGATTCGTTTGACGAGGTCGAGGAGTTCGACCCGTTTGAGGGTATGAGCGACGAGGAACTCGATGCCCTGTGCGACGAGGATGAGAGCCTCGCGGGCTTTGGCGACGTGGAACCCGGTTTCCGTAGCGGCTTTGTGGCCCTGGTCGGTCGCCCCAACGCCGGCAAGTCCACGCTGCTCAACGCCTGTTACGGCAAGAAGGTCGCCATCACCTCTCCGGTGGCCCAGACGACCCGCCGCCGTATGCGCGCCGTGGTCAACCGCCCCGGTTACCAGCTGGTCTTCGTTGACACGCCGGGTATCCACAAGCCCAAGGACGGCTTGGGCTCCGAGCTCAACAAGAGCGCGTTGTTCGAACTGAACGATGTCGATGTCGTCGCGTTTCTGATCGACGCCACCAAACCCATCGGCAGGGGAGACGCCTGGGTTGCCGAGCGCGTCAAGAGCGCCCGTTCCAAAAAGGTCCTGGTGCTCACGAAGGCCGACGAGGCCGATCCCGCCCAGGTTATGGAGCAGCTCAAGGCCGCTCACGAGTTTATGGAATACGACGACGAGATCGTGACGTCGTCGGTCAAGAACTTCAACGTCGATGCGTTTATCGAGACCGTCGCTCGCTTTTTGCCCGAGGGCCCGCGCTGGTTCCCCGAGGACATGGGCACCGACGCGTCCGACGAGACCCTCGTGGCCGAGTTTGTGCGCGAGAAGGTCCTGCGTCGCACCCGCGACGAGATCCCTCACTCCGTGGGCGTCATCTGTGACGCGCTCGAGCAGACTAAGAAGGTCCTGCGCGTGCACGCCACGATTTACGTCGAGCGTGAGGGGCAGAAGGGCATCATCATCGGCAAGGGCGGCGAGATGATCAAGCATATCGGTATCGATGCCCGTCGTGACCTTGAGCGCATCTTTGGCACTCAGGTCTTTTTGGAGCTCGACGTGAAGGTCAAGGCCGGCTGGCGCGATGACGAGGCGCAGATCCGCCGCTTTGGCTACAATGCTGAAGATTAAGCCCCGGCGTTCATGGCAGGCTCTCGCACATATCGCACAAAGGTGCTCGTCCTCGACAAGACGAAGCTCAAGGAAACCGACCTGATCTTGACGATGCTCGACGAACGGGGGCGGCAGGTGCGTGCCGTGGCTAAGGGCGCACGTAAGCCTGGCGGTCGCCTTGCGGCCCGCTGCGAGCTCTTCTGCACCGTTGATATGCTGTTGGCGCATGGTCGCTCGCTCGACGTGGTTTCTCAGGCGGAGCTTATGGAGGCGCCGCTCGGTGCCGCTCCTGACTACGAGACGACCTGTGCCGCCAGCGCGATTGCCGAGGTCGCGCGTGTGTGCTCGTTCGAGGATGCCGAGGATCCATTTACCTTTGCCATCACGCAGCGGGCGCTCACGCTTATCGGCGGCGGGCTCGACTCGGCACATATGGACCTGCTCGTGGCGGCTTTTGTCTTTAAGCTGCTGTCGCACGTTGGCTACCGACCCGATTTCTCGGCATGCGTCTCGTGCGGCGATCCCATGCTCTCGTATTTCTCGGCCCAAGCCGGCGGGCTTCTGTGCGGGTCATGCGCGTCGAGCATTCCGGGTGCCGAGCTGGTGTCGACCGGCGAGGTCGCATGGCTGCGCGCTCTGATGTCCATGACGTTCGATGAGCTCATGGCCGAGCGAATCGATCCGCATACGGCTGCTTTTTTGCTGGGGCTTTCGCATGTTTGGGCCGCCACGCACACCGATCAGCGGCTCCGTGCGATGGAATTCATGTTGGGTCGGTGATGATACGCAGGCGCGCGCCGCTTGTGGTAACATACCGACCTGTTGGTACCTCGACCTTGGATGTTCGCTCCACCGGCGGCTTCCCAGTCCGAGGCGAATAGAGTCGCCCGCGGGCGACGCGAAACGAAAGGTGAAACAATGACTGTTTCCAAAGAGCGCAAGGCGGAGCTGACCGCCCAGTTCGGTAACTCCCCGGTCGATACCGGTAACCCCAAGGTTCAGGTCGCCATCCTGTCCGAGCGCATCAAGGAGCTGACCGAGCACATGAAGTCCCACCAGAAGGACTTCCACACCCGTCGTGGCCTGCTCATGCTCGTTGGCCGTCGTCGTCGTCTTCTCTCCTACATCAAGAAGAACGACATCGTCGAGTACCGTGAGCTCATCAAGGCTCTGGGCATCCGCGACAACATCCAGTAAGGATTTGTACATGCTAAGAGCGTCCTGCGCAGCGGGGCGCTCTTTTTGTGTAAGGGCGTGAACAATCACGCTCTGAAGCGTGGCGGGGGCAGGGGGCCCGCGTCACATGAGAAGCCCGCAGGCAAGGGGCCTGTGGGGTAAAGGAGAAAAATGACACTCGTATCCAAGACCTTTGAGCTGTACGGCAAGACCTACACCTTTGAGTCCGGCGAGCTTGCCAAGCAGGCCACCGGCGCTTGTCTGGTCAAGCAGGGTGACACCACGATGCTCGACACCGTGGTCGTCTCCAAGGAGCGTAAGAATTACGACTTCTTCCCGCTGACCGTCGACTTCAACGAGAAGATGTACGCTGCCGGCCGCATCCCGGGTGGCTACCTCAAGCGCGAGGGCCGTCCCAGCGAGAAGGCCACGCTCACCGCGCGCATGATCGACCGTCCGATTCGCCCGAGCTTCCCGGACGGCTTCCGCAACGAGGTACACATCGTCGCCACCTCGCTCGTCGCCGACCAGGTCAACCCCTTCGACGTCATCAACGTCATGGGCGCCTCCCTGGCCATGACGCTCGGCGGCGTGCCCTTCGAGGGCCCGCTTGCCTGCGTGCGCATCGGCCGTAACGTGGAGACCGGTGAGTTTATCGTCAACCCCACCTATGAGGAGCGCGAGAACTCCGACCTGGACCTGGAGCTGGGCGGCTCTGCCGACTTCATCTCGATGGTCGAGGCCGGCGCTGAGGAGATCTCCGAGGACGACATGCTCGCCGCCATGAAGTTTGGTCAGGAGGCCCTTGCCGCCTTCTGCCAGGCTCAGGACGAGTTCGTTGCCGAGTGGGAGCAGGTCAACGGCGCTATCGTCAAGAAGGAGTACCCGCTCGACCAGCCCGTCGAGGAGGTCCAGGAGCGCATCTTTGCCCACTACGACGAGATGGCCGCTGCCCTGCGCGACGCCGACAAGCTTTCCCGCATCGGTAAGGTCGAGGCTCTGAAGGAGTCCATCCGCGCCGAGTTCACCGACGAGGAGCAGGCCGCCTGGGAGCGCGAGATCCCCGTGGCGCTCAAGAAGCTCGAGAAGAAGGCCATGCGCACCATGGTCGTCGAGACCGGCGAGCGCGTCGACGGTCGTGCCGCCGATGAGATTCGTCCCATCATGGTGAAGGACAACTACCTGCCGCTCGTTCACGGCTCCGGCCTGTTCCAGCGTGGTCAGACCCAGGTGCTCTCCGTCCTGTCGCTCGGTATGCTTAACGAGGGCCAGCGCCTGGATACCATCGAGCCCACCGAGGGCAAGCGCTATATGCACCACTACAACTTCCCGCCGTTCTGCACCGGCGAGACCGGCCGCATGGGCAGCCCCAAGCGCCGCGAGATTGGTCACGGCAACCTGGCCGAGCGCGCCCTGCTCCCGGTGCTTCCCGACGAGAACGAGTTCCCCTACGCCATCCGTGTGGTCTCCGAGGTCATGGAGTCCAACGGCTCCTCTTCGATGGCTTCGACCTGCGGCTCCACGCTCGCCCTTATGGACGGCGGCGTGCCCATTAAGCGCCCCGTCTCCGGTATCGCCATGGGTTTGATCCAGGAGGAGGGCAAGACCGTGGTCCTGTCCGACATCCAGGGTCTCGAGGACTTCCTGGGCGACATGGACTTTAAGGTCACCGGCACCACCGAGGGCATCACCGCCCTGCAGATGGACAACAAGGCCACCGGTCTTACCTTCGATATCTTGGCCCGCGCCCTGCAGCAGGCCAAGGAGGGTCGCGCCTTCATCCTGCAGAAGATGCTCGATGTGATCTCCGAGCCGCGTCACACCACGCGCAGCACCGCTCCGCGCATCGTCTCCATCCAGGTTCCGACCGATAAGATCCGCGACGTCATCGGTTCTGGCGGCAAGGTCATCCGCGGCATCCAGGACGAGACCGGCGCCTCGGTCGACATCCAGGAGGACGGCACCGTCTTTGTCGGCGGCACCGGCGAGTCCGTCGATCAGGCCGTCGAGCGCATCAAGCTCATCATCAAGGTTCCCGAGCCGGGCGAGGAGTACACCGGTCGCGTTGTCTCCATCCAGCCGTTCGGCGCCTTCGTTAACCTGCTGCCCGGTAAGGACGGCCTGCTGCACATCTCCCGCGTCGCCAAGGGTCGTGTGGAGAAGGTCGAGGACGTCCTCAACGTGGGCGACGAGGTCAAGGTCGTCGTCATCGAGGTCGACGATCGCGGCAAGATCTCGCTCGATCGTCTCGATAAGCCCGAGGCCCCGGCTCGCGCCGAGGGTGCCTCTGAGGGTGACGGCGAGCACTTCCAGCGTCGTGAGCGTCCGCGTCGCGAGCGCTCCGAGCGCAGCGACCGTCCGCGCCGTGACCGCGGCGACCGCAATGGCCGTGACCGCCGTCCGCGCCGCCCGCGTGAGGACCGTCCGATCACGCCGTCCGTTCCCAAGGAGCGTGAGCTGATCCCGGTTTCCGAAGCAGGCATGCAGCAGGCGGAAAAGCTGGCTACCGATTTTGTAACCGGTCTGCTGGCAAAGATGGGCGTTGAGGGTCAGGTTAAGACCCTGCCTCAGGTAGAGTGCGACCAGCTCCGTCTGGAGATTTCCGGTCCGGATATGGGCCCGATCATCGGCCGCCGCGGCGACACGCTGGATGCCATCCAGTACCTCGGCTCTCTGGTGCTGAATAATGCACTGGATGAGCACGTTCGTCTGTCTGTCGATACCGAAAA
>USHZ01000028.1 GCA_900554595.1 uncultured Collinsella sp.
TTGCCGCCGGCGCCGTATGCGTCGAGGACGTCCCCGCCGGCGCCGTCGTGGCCGGTGTTCCCGCTCGCGTCATCAAGATGCGCGACGAGAAGACCGACAGCAAGACCGGCCTGGAAGAGGGCTTACGTCAACTTTAATAGTTACGCGGTTTTGACAAACCGCGTTTTCGCTGACTTATGCTCAACCTGCGGGGTAATTCAATCCCAAGCAAAATAGGCCGAAGCACCATCGGAGCTTCGGCCTTTGCTTTTTGCAGCGTCCAAGCGCAGTTTATCGATTCTCGATGCTGCCGATGTTTTTGAGCTCGATAGAGATGAGGCCGTTGGGCTCGTTGACAAACTCGATGTACTCGGAGTTCGAACCCATCTCGGCCGGGAAGCTGATCTCGATACCCGTGTCGGTACGGATCTTATGATTGCGCACCGCCGCGCGTTCGACCTGCTTGCGCTCCACGGGCACACGCTCAGGCACCTTCTCCTCAGTCAGTGCCGCGCGCACGCTCTCCTTGATAACCGGTTCGTCCTCAAAGACCTCATCGACGATATCCCAAGGCGGCAGCTCCTCGTCATCCTCGACTTTCTCGGCGACGGCAGCCTTAACCTTGGCGAGCGCCACGGCCGTATTGGCACCGTGCTCCTCGGCGACTTCCTCGACCACACGCGTCACGGTGTCGATGACCTCCTTGCCCGATACGCCCGTGTCGCACTGCAGCAGGCCATCGGGGATAAGCATGCGGTCCTCACCGGCAATCTTGCGCTTCTTGTCCACGTAACCTATCTCCATGGTGCTCGCACGCACGATGGCATAGCTCGGCACCTTTTGCGAGGGGTTCGGCAGAATGGCGTAGTGGCGCGCGATGTCGTTGCGCACCTCGCCCTCTTCGCGACCTACCTCGTGCATAAAAGCCTGCTTGGAGCCCAGCAGCATCACGGCAAACCAGCGGGCATCCTCATCGTCGTCAAAATCGGCCACGAGCACGTCGGTGGACTCGGCTTTCTCTGCCTTGGTGAGCTCGGAGGAGATAAACTCCGCAATCTGCTGCGACAGGTCCACGAACTCGCGCTCGCCAAAGAAATAGCCCTTGAGCTCGCCACCGAATGCGGAGTTCTCGGCAAACGTGGCGCGTTTATTGTCGGCCGAGGTGCGTGCGCGGCGCAGATGCGTGGTCACGAAGTTGCGCACGGTACGGCTCTCGATATCGAGCTCGCGCTGGCTCATGACGTTGACGGCAGAGTCAAAGTCCAGGATATGCAGAATCGCGTGATTGATTTTCATATACGGCATTCCGTTCTAGATCGATTTCGGCACGAACCAGTATAGCGGTCGAGCCCGCCCCAGGTGCATCGGGGACAGGTTGCATTGCACCAATGACTAGCGCAGGAGCTCGGACTGCCACGCCTCGAGTTGTTCTGCCAGACTCTTACTGGCAGCGGGCATGTCGATCTGGGGTCGTTTGGGCAGCAATGCGCATTTAAGGATTGCCACGATGGTCTGCGAGACAAAGCGTCGCGTATCCTTGTCAAAGCCTTGCGCAGCCTGAAGCATCACGGGTAGACTCTCGCGCAGATTCCCAGCGATATCCGCAAACCGCTCAGCACCCGTAGCCTCAAACACGGAGAACAACGCATCTACAAAACGCTCACGCTCGCTAGGCCCCACTGCAAGCAGCATCTCGCGAATGGAATCATCAACGTATCGAGCACCGGCGGACAGGCGCTCACAGTACACGAAGTCGCGACCATCAACCACCCAGCTAAAGGGATTGTGCTGCAGCAGGCTAAACTCGGTGCTCTCAACGATGGCATAGTCCTCCTGTGTCTCGAACATCATGCCAAAGATCGACGACCGAGGTAGCGTCTTGTCGATTCGACCGGAAAGATCGGCAAAGGCGTTGCCGTTCAGAAACTCCTCGACGAAGCCCGGACCATCATGGGAATACACCCGTTCGATTCGCTCACGGGCGACATCGGAGCACATCGCCGCACCGTACACCGCAAGGTTTCCACCCTTGGAATGACCTCCGCACAAAAGCGGCCCGTCAATCGCATCCGCCGCCTCGTCCACATAACGCGCCGCGGATTCCTGGGCCGGCACAGGACACCGGAACGCCATGTTAAAGTCCTCTTTCCAGCCCACAATCGTGCTGTCGGTCCCCCGGAAGGAAAGATAGCTAAACCCCGCCGGAAACCGGAACGCCATGGCCGCAAACTGCTCTGTCGCCACCACATCGCTCACGGTACGATAGCCGCAAACGTGCACGCCACGGTAGCGAGGGCTTGCTGCCACGGCCTCCAGCAAGGTCCTGCTCCCCTCTGGGTCCCACAAGTCGTCAATCATGTCCCGGTAGCACTCGGCACGCAACAGCTCGCGTGCGTCTAGGCCCTGCCAGTTCGTCAGCTCCGCCATATCACCCGGCAAACGCAAATAGGACAACCACGCAAAGACCAGGCTATCCACCGCGCAGAACGGCCGCTCCTCAAACGGATCAAACGCCGTCTGGGCATAGGTCAAAAAATTAGGCGAATCCGACATGGCCCTCCCATCAACTATGGTGCATTGGGGTCAGGTTACTTTGCACCAAAAAGGCGCCCGGGCCGTGTGGACCCGGACGCCTTTCATTGTAGCCTGTTGCCCAAAAGAGCTTGATTTAGCAGGAGAAATCGACGCTGTCGATGATGTCCTTGAGGGCCTTGGCGGAGGCGGTAAGCTCATGCTGCTCGTCATCGTTCAGCGGCACGGGGACGCGGCAGACAACGCCGTCGCGGCCAACGACGGTCGGCATGGAGATGGCAAGATCGGACAGGCCATACTCGCCCACCATGAGCGAGGAGACGGGCAGAACGGTCTGCTCGTCACGCATGACGGCAGTGCAGATGCGCTTGACGGCCATGGCGACGCCGTAGTAGGTCGCGTGCTTCTTCTCGATGATGGTGTAGGCGGAGTTCTTGACGTCCTCGGCGATGCGCTTCTCGGCAGCCTCATGCTCCAGATGACCGTGAAGCTCGCAGAAGGTGTTCAGCGGAACGCCGGCAACCTGGGCGCTGGACCAAGCGACGAACTCGGAGTCGCCGTGCTCGCCCATAACATAGGCCTGGACATCGCGCGGGTCGACCTCAACGTGGGCACCAAGCATCTGCTGCAGACGGCCGGTGTCGAGCACGGTACCGGAGCCGATGACATGGCCCTCGGGCAGGCCGGACATCTTGATGGCGGCATAGGTCAGAACGTCGACCGGGTTGGAAACGATGAGCAGAATGCCGTCGAAGCCAGACTTCTTAATCTCGGGAATAATGGACTTAAAGATGCTGACGTTCTTGTTGACCAGGTCCAGGCGGGTCTCACCGGGCTTCTGGGCGGCGCCAGCGGTGACGACGATCATGGCAGCGTCGGCGACATCGGAATAATCGCCGGCGTAGATCTTCATCGGCTCGGCAAACGTCATGCCGTGCGCGATATCCAGGGCCTCACCCTCGGCACGGTTCTTGTCCACGTCGATGAGGACCATCTCGGAGAACAGACCACTCTGCATCAGCGCGAACGCCGAAGACGAACCGACGAAACCGCAGCCGACAATAGCGACCTTCTTCTCGTTAACCATTAGAAACTCCCATCTCTCTCCACAAACAAGCCGCCCGGGAACGACCCGAGCGGCTTGCCGTAATCCCAATACATCCAATCGGGACTTTGATTATGCTCCTATTCGCAGCCAAAAATCGACCGTTTACCGAAATTGTTTGCAGGATTCGTAAAATAACTGCACGAAATCGGTTTCGAGCTATTGACGAGGCGAAACAGCTTTCTAATACAGGCCCGCCTCGCGAATAGCCTCGACAGCCAAAGCAATCTGATCGGGCGGCAGGACCAGCGCCATGCGCACGTGTCCCTCGCCCGAAGGACCAAAGCTCGCGCCCGGCGTCACCACAACGCCGGCCTTCTCCATAAGCTCCTCGCAAAACGCCATGGAATCGGTGCGACCACCGGGAAGTTTGGCCCACACAAACATAGAGCCATGCGCGTTGGGACGCTCCCAGCCCAGGCCCTCAAGACCGTCGCACAGGGCATCGCGGCGCTCCTGGTACTTCAGACGCTGCGCCTCGACCTCATCGCGCGGACCGTTCAGGCAGGCGATAGCAGCCTTCTGGATCGGGAAGAACATACCGAAGTCGATCTGGCCGCGCAGCTTGGCAAAGGCCGAGACCACGTCCTCGCGGCCGACCAAAAAGCCGATGCGCGCGCCGGTGACGTTAAACGACTTGGAGAGCGAGAAGAACTCCACGCCCACCTCGAGCGCACCGGGATACTGCAAGAAGCTGCCACCCGGCTCACCGTCGAACACGATGTCGGAGTATGCGTTGTCATGGACGATGAGCAGGTCGTGCTCGCGGGCGAAGGCAATGATCTCCTCGTAGACCTCGGGTGTGCCCACCGAACCCACCGGGTTGGCAGGCAGCGACACGATCATATACTTGGCACGATCGGCCACCTCGGGATCGATGCCTGCCACATAGGGCAGGTAATTATGCTCGGCAACCAGCGGATAGTACTCGAGCTTGGCATCGGCGATCTTGGCACCCGCCTCAAAGACCGGGTAGCACGGATCGGGAACCAGAATGGTGTCACCCGGATCGAGCAGAGCCAGGCCCAAATGGCCAACGCCCTCCTGCGTGCCGTTGCACGACTGTACCATGGACGGTGTAATGCCCGAAACGCCAAAGCGACGCTCATAGTAATCGCATACGGCCTGCTTGAGTTCGGGCAGGTCGCGCAAGGCGTACTTCCACATCTCGGGATCTTGGGCTGCCTGCGTGAGCGCCTCGACCACGTGGTCGTACGGCTTAAAGTCGGGCGTGCCCACGCTCATGTTGTAAATGGTCTTGCCCTGAGCCTTCAGCGCGAGAAGCTTGTTGTTGAGCGAGGCGAAGACCTCCGCGCCAAAGCGGTCGAGACGCTGCGATGTCTGCATGGTGCCACCTTTCGATATGAAAAACGCGGCGCTCCGACAAGAGCGCCGCGCGATACGGGCCATCAGATTGCAAAAGTGTAACGCTTGCAACCCCCGTATTGGTTCAATTTAGCCAACCTTAGTCAATTGCGTTGAGCGCGTCGATCTGCGCAAGCCACAGTCGCGAGCTGGCGTCACTCGGCATACGCCAATCGCCGCGCGGGCTGAGCGTCACCGAGCCCACCTTGGGACCATCGGGCAGGCAGCTGCGCTTAAACTGCTGGGCAAAGAAGCGACGATAGAACGTACGCAGCCACGTGTGGACGGTCTTGACGTCATAGACGCCCTCGAAGCTCTTGAGCGCCATGCGGTAGATCTTGCCCGGCTCAAAGCCAAAACGCAGCAGGTAGTAGAGGAAGTAGTCGTGCAACTCGTACGGTCCCACCAAATCCTCGGTCTTCTGTGCAATCTCGCCGTCGCCCGTGGGCGGCAGAAGCTCGGGGGACACCGGCGTATCGAGGATGTCGAGCAAGACCTCGGCAATACGCCCGCCAAAGACATCAGCCGCATAGCGCACCAGATGGCGCACAAGCGTCTTGGGCACGCTCGCGTTGACGGCGTACATGCTCATGTGGTCGCCGTTATAGGTAGCCCAGCCGAGCGCCAGCTCCGACAGGTCGCCGGTGCCGATGACAAAGCCGCCAGCCTGGTTAGCCAGGTCCATCAGAATCTGCGTACGCTCGCGCGCCTGGCTGTTCTCGTAGGTCACGTCTTGAACGGCCGGATCGTGCTCAATGTCCTTGAAGTGCTGCTCCACGGCCGCGTGGATCGAAACCTCACGGAAACTCACGCCCAGGTCGCGAGCGAGCGACTCGGCATTCGACTTGGTGCGATGCGTCGTACCGAAGCCAGGCATGGACACGGCTGTGATACCAGTGCGCGGCAGCCCCAGTGCATCGAAGGCACGCACGGTCACAAGCAGTGCCAGCGTGGAGTCCAAGCCGCCCGAAAGGCCGATGACCGCAGCCTTGGTGCCCGTGTGGGCAAGGCGGGTCTTGAGGCCAGCAGTCTGCAGGTCGAGGATGGTCTCGCAACGCTCGGCCAGGTCGCCATGGTCGGCCGGCACAAAGGGCGCACGGGGAAAGACGCGGTCGATGCTGAGTGCATCGTACAGGACAGGTTCGTCTGCCAGCACGCCCTCAAACGAAAATTCAACGGTCGTGGCCTCCGGCGCATCGTCCGCGCGCGCCCACGTCGTCGAGCGACGGCGCTCGGCAACCAGGCGGTCAAGATCGACATCGGCCACCGCCATCTCGCAGGTGAGGAGCTTCGTGGCGGCGAGCTTAGATCCGTTTTCGTAGACGAGGTTCTCGCCCGCAAAGACCATGTCGGTCGTGGACTCGCCCTCGCTCGCATCCGCGTAGGCATAGGCGCAGTACAGGCGCGCGCTTTGATTAGAGATAAGGCTGCGGCGGTAATCTGCCTTACCGATGATCTCGTCGGAAGCGGAGGGGTTGAGAATCACCGTCGCACCGGCAAGCGCCATCTCGGTCGAGGGCGGCGCAGGTACCCACAGGTCCTCACAGACCTCGACGCCCAGCACCAAATCCTCGGCACCCTCATCACAGCAGCGGTAGACAAGCCCCGAACCCAGCGGAACCGGACCCTGACCGGCAAACTCGACCCACACAGGATCTGCGGGCGCCGGAGCAAACCAGCGGCGCTCGTAGAACTCGCCATAGTTGGGCAGATACTTCTTGGCCGTAAGACCCAAAAGCTCGCCCGCGCAGCACACGGCGGCGCAGTTGTAGATATTCTCGGCAACTGCAACGGGAAGACCGATGGTAAAGACAATCGGCAGCTCACGAGTCTCATCGAGGATATGCACCAAAGCAGCCTCGCAGGCATGCAGTAATGTGCGGTTATGGAACAGATCGGCCGCGGTATAGCCGCACAAGTTGAGCTCGGGCAGCACCAGAGCACGAACGCCGCGCTCGACAGCCGCGCGAACAGCCGCTAACGCAACCTCGGCATTGCCCTCGACATCGGCCACGCGAATCTGCGGCGACGCCGCCGCCACACGCAAAAAGCCATCAGACTGAGAAAGGTGAAGATTCATAAGAATGCTCCCGTGCGTAGACGCCATTCACAACAATTAGCAAGCCCTATTGTAGTTCAACCGCCGGGTGTAACCGCATCCCACCAACTTGGTGAGCTATTGATGAGTTGATGGTATCTGTTAAATGTCACGTACGATTCACATCTGGTGGGTACCCTGATGGCTACACGAAACGAAGCAGATTTACACCGGGAGGACCCCGTATGACAACCAAGTACACCGACGCGCCGCGCACACGTGTCATGACGCCGGCATCGCTCAACAACGGCGTTCACGAAAACCATTCCATCGGGCAGACCATGGCCATCGCGCCCAAAAAGGGCCTGTTCGACGACATTTCCATTCCCCAGATCATCGCCGGCGCCGCAGCTGCCGCCACGAGCGTCGCGCTTGCCTCCAAGATCGGTATCGCCGGATCGGTGATCGGCGCCGCCGTGAGCTCGGTCATCACCGTTGTGTCCTCACAGGTCTACCGCCACTTTATCTCTGCCAGCGCCGAAGCCCTCAAGGGCACGCACGCCGACGTCGACTACCCCGCCGGCGCCTACGAGCCCGTTGAGTTTAATGCCGAGGAGCACCTGGGCGGCGCCGCGACTACGCAGGAGATGCGCCAGATTGCGGGACGCGCGACCACGGCCCGCGTCGCCCCTAACAGCCTGCGCGCCAAGGCCGCGGCAGAGCGCAGCCAGACGCAAAAGAAGGTCATCATCTTCTCGATTGCCATCGCCATCGTCGCGGTCATCGCCTGCGCCGGCGCCATCCTTATCACCACCGCCGGCGAGGGTCTGGGCGAGCGCCCCGAGCCAATTCTGTCGTCGCGCACGACGGAGAGTGACGCAAATGGCAACACCCATTCGCAAGACCAGCAGGCACAGACGGACGGCACGCAAGACAGTTCTACCTCTGCCGACTCGTCATCGAACACCCAAAACCAATCGCAAGGTGCCAATTCCTCTACGAACAGCAGCGGCACGCAATCCGGCACGACCGACTCAAGCCAAACGACTGACAGCTCTCAACCGAGCGCGGGCGACCAGACGAACGGCAATACATCGAGTACGGGATCTACCGACAACAGCAACACCAACAGCTCGAGTGGAACCGTGTCCGGCACGGCATCTGACAGCTCGAGCCAAGGCACGACATCGGGCAACTAAGCGCGTTTGCCTCTCATAGAGAACCGACCTGTATAACGGGCGCGAACCGGCAACGGTCGCGCCCGTTTGCCTTGAGCGCCGAGGTAGCACGCCCCGTGCGATGGTAAGATGCTTTGGTGTGTAAAGAGGAGATTTGCCATGAGCAAGACAATAGTTAGGCCCACGCTCTCACTGGGCAACCACATCTATCTGTATCGCCTGCTGCGCGACGCGATTGGGTGCGGTAAGCAAACGTTTATGACGCAGGTCGAGGAGGCGCTCGCCGCCGGCGACATGGCCGCTTATGACCTGGGCTTCGAGTCCACGCGCGAGTTGCTCGAGGAACTCGACGACTGCATTAAGCTGACCGTCTTTAAGGGCGGCCGCCTTTATGCCACCGTCATCGCCAACGAGGCCTGGGATACCGCCCTTGCCAAAGGCGAGGACAAGCCCAAGGCAGCCAAGGGCGCCAAGCAGTCCTACAAAAAGAAAAAGCGCGGCGAGAAGGACCTCAAGGCCGTGCGTCCCAAGCACGTTAAGCATCCCGAGCCCGAAGCTATGGTTGAAGCCGTACCGGAACCCGAGCCCGAGACAGAGATCGAAGTCGCTATTGAGGTAACAGCGGAAGCCGAAACCGAAATCGCCGCCGCGACCGATCCCGAAGTCATATCAGAGCAGGAAGCCCCTGCGGGGCTCAACGAGGCTCCCAAGTCGACAACAGAAGAAGCCGCCAACCAACCCGAGACGCCTGCGTTCCAAAACAGCGATGTCTTTGGCGACGAGGCCGAGGACGATCAACCCGACGAGTCCGCCGATCAAGACGCTACCGAGTCGACGCCGGAACCCGAGACGCCGGAACCCGAGACGCCGCAGCCTGCCATCTCGCTTACGGTCGTCTATGACCCCGAAAACGCCAATGCCGGTATCACCACCATGGCATCCACGCCCATCGAGGCAAAGTCGAACGTCGAGAATGAGAACGCGATGCAGGTTGAGGCTGAAACCGCAGCTGCAGACGCGCCCGTCACCGTGAAGTCCGCAGATTCCGCGATCAAGCCGGAAGCGACGCCGGAGCCCGCACCCGTCATCGAATCCGTGCCCGCCGCTGCTTGCGACCAAATTCCCGCACCGGCACCGGCTCCGGCCCCTGTTGCAGTACCGGCCCCCGCACCCGCAGCACCGGCCATCCCCGAGGACTTCCCCGTCGATTTCACAACCGAGGTCTTCTGCCCCGGTCCGTTGCTACACCAGCTGTCGACCTATCTCCCCTACGGCGCCGATACCCTCGGTATCGTCGGCGAGTACTACTGGATCGCCCGCGAGCGCGGCACCATCGACGTTGCACGCAACCGAGCGAGCTTCCCCCTGCGCTACACGCAGGCCGGTGAGCGCCGCGAGGTCACCGTACGCATCCGCCGCAACACCACCGGCGGCCTCGGAGCCGCCTGGACCATCGATAAAGTCGAGCCTTCTACCAAGTAACAAAAAGGGACGATAACCCTCAAGGTTATCGTCCCTTTTTCGTTAGGTCATCCGAACTCGACTAGTCGCGCGTGAGCTTGCGGTGAATACGATGCGGCTGGGCTGCGTCCTCACCCAGGCGCTCGATGCGGTTGGCCTGATAGGCCTCGAAGTTGCCCTCGAACCAATACCAGTTGCCCGGGTTCTCGTCGGTGCCCTCCCACGCCAGAATGTGCGTGGCGACGCGGTCCAGGAACATACGGTCGTGGCTAATGACCACCGAGCAGCCCGGGAACTCGAGCAGCGCCGCTTCGAGCGAGGACAGCGTCTCGACGTCGAGGTCGTTCGTGGGCTCGTCGAGGAGTAGCAAGTTGCCGCCCTGCTTGAGCGTAAGCGCCAAGTTCAGACGGTTGCGCTCGCCACCGGAGAGTACGCCAGCGCGCTTCTGCTGGTCCTGGCCCTTAAAGCCAAAGCTCGCCACGTACGCGCGGCTCGGAACCTCGGTCTCGCCGACCATCATGTGGTCCAGGCCGTCCGAGACGACCTCCCATAGGTTCTTATCGGGGTCGATACCGGAACGGTTCTGGTCGACGTAAGAAATCTTGACGGTCTCGCCCACCTCGAGCTCGCCCGAAGTCAGCGGCTCCAGACCCACAATCGTCTTGAACAGCGTGGTCTTACCGACGCCGTTGGGGCCGATGACGCCCACGATGCCGTTGCGCGGCAGGGTGAACGAAAGGTCATCGATGAGCACGCGGCCATCGAACTCCTTGTGCAGATGATGGGCCTCGAGCACCTTGTTGCCCAGACGCGGGCCCACAGGGATGCGGATGTCGGTCCAGTCGAGCTTCTGGCTTGCGCGGGCCTCGGCCTCCATCTCCTCGTAGCGAGCCAGACGGGCCTTGTTCTTTGCCTGGCGAGCCTTGGGCGAGCTGCGCACCCACTCGAGCTCGGCCTCCATGCGCTTGGCGAGCTTGGCATCGCGGTTGCCCTGTGCCTCGATACGCGCGGCCTTGGTCTCCAGATACGTGGAGTAGTTGCCCTTGTAGGGATAAAGGTGACCGCGGTCGACCTCGCAAATCCACTCGGCAACGTTATCCAGGAAGTAGCGATCGTGCGTGACGGCAAGCACCGCGCCCTGGTAGTTGTGCAGGAAGTGCTCGAGCCACAGGATCGACTCGGCATCCAGGTGGTTCGTGGGCTCGTCGAGCAGCAGCAGGTCGGGAGCCTCGAGCAGCAGCTTGCACAGGGCTACGCGACGACGCTCGCCGCCGGAAAGCACGTTAACCGGCATGTCGGAATCGGGCAGCTGCAGGGCGTCCATGGCCTGGCCGAGCTTGGAATCGATATCCCAGCCGTCGGCGGCGTCGATCTCGTCCTGAAGCTTGCCCATCTCGGCCATGAGGGCGTCCATGTCGCAATCCGGGTCGCACATCTCCTCGCCGATCTTATTGAAGCGATCGACCTTGGCGATCATATCGCCAAACGCCATGCGCACGTTCTCGATGACGGTCTTGTCGTCGTCAAGTGGCGGCTCCTGCTGCAGGATACCCACGGTGTAGCCGGGGGTGAGCCTGGCATCGCCGTTGGAAACCTCCTCGATGCCGGCCATGATCTTGAGCAGGGTCGACTTGCCCATACCGTTGGGGCCCACGACGCCGATCTTGGCACCGGGGTAGAAGCTCAGGGTCACGTCGTCAAGGATTACCTTGTCGCCATGGGCCTTGCGAGCCTGATACATCTGGTAGATAAACTCTGCCATATGCCTGTTCTATCCTTTCTACCTGCTGTTTCCCTATTCTTGATTCGCTTTAGCGGAAACGAAATGAGGAAACCAGCTTTGAAACTTAACGAAAAAGGGGCATGGTTGCCCACGCCCCCTAATACTACCTGGGAAAAGTCCCCCAGAACATACTATGAACTGCGTACGCTAGTTTTCCGCAACCTTAGCGAACGGCTCGCTGCGATTTGCGCCACAGCAGATACGAATAGACGTAGGCAGCTCCGGCCGAACCAAACGCCAGAACCGCAATCACCGCGGCGACGACTTCGCTCGAAAGCACGCTACCCACCACGCCCATCACAATCAAACCAACACCCAGCACCATAAAGCAGGCACCGCCAAAGCGCTGCGTACGGCGCCAGTTCTCGGGATCGGCAAGCGCCCAGGGCGTCTTGATACCGAGCGTATAGTTCTGCTTCACACGCGGCAAGTAGTTGCCTACGCCGATGAACAGCAAACCGACAGCACCGGAAATCAGCACGTTGACCGAACCGACCGCCGGCACCACGCCCCAGACCGTAAGCTCTCCCAGCCAGCTTATGGCGCACATGAACAAGGTGAAGGCGATTACGAAGCCCTGGTAGAACTTGCCCGAGGTTCGATATGCCTCACCTTTGGGGTCGATGCGCGGCACCACGCAGAACATTGCGAGAAGCGCCAGAGGCAGCACGCCGAGCGCGGAGGCCATCCAGCTAGGACCCCAACCGTCGACGGCGCCGTTCGCGCCCCAGTGCGTGGGAATCTGCGCCGGCAAGCTCGGCATCACCAAAAGATGCGCAGCAACATTGATAGCGCAGACCACAACAAGCATGGCCCATACACGCGGCGATACCCCCGTGGCGTGAATGCCCTTGTTTTCGTTATTCATCCTTATCACCTTCATTGTTTGTAAAACCCATAAACCAGCCAATTAAATCCTGCATGACGGTGGTGTTTAAGCTGTATACGATGTTTTGGCCATGGCGCTCGTCGGTCACCAACCCGGCGTTTTTGAGCGTCGCCAAGTGATGGCTCAGCGACGGCTTACTGATATCGAAATGCTCGGCAAGCTCCCCCGCCGTGCAATTGCCCTCGCGCAGCAGTTCCAAAATGCGCCGCCGCGTAGGATCGGCCAGCGCCTTAAAACCCTCTCCCGGCATAAGACCTCCTCTCAGCACCCCTCATGACGCGCACACTATACTGGATATTTAGATGTTTGTCTAACTATCTAATCGAAATGCTTCAAACCACATCAAAGTAAGCGCCATCGCAACCTATGGGCGATTACCTATAATGGCGATAGCTAAAACACGATTCGCTTCCCCATCGGAGGATGTCTATGACCGAAACCGCAGCCGCAACTCCCAACGAAACACGCGACACCAAGCTCGAGATCATCATGGGCCGCGAGGCACTCGATAAGCTTGCCAACTCCACAGTGCTGGTGCTCGGCTGCGGTGGCGTGGGCTCCAATTGCTGCGAGGCACTCGCCCGCGGCGGCATCGGTCATTTCGTCATTCTGGACAAGGACATCATCGCGACCAGCAATATCAATCGCCAGGCCATCGCCTTTCACAGCACCATCGGCAAGCGCAAGATCGATGTTATGGAAGCCATGATCCACGACATCAATCCAGCCGCTACCGTCATCAAGCGTACCGAATACCTGCTGAGCGACAACATCGACGAGTTCTTTGCGAGCGTTTTTGAGCAGACGGGTGGCAAGCTCGACTACGTCGTCGACGCCATCGACACCATCTCGGCCAAGCTCACCATTGCCAAATATGCTCAGGACCACGACATTCGTTTGGTTAGCTCCATGGGCGGGGCCAACAAACTCCATCCCGAGTGCCTCCGCTTTGCCGACATTTTCGATACGGTACGTGACCCCATGAGCCGCATTATGCGCAAAGAATGTAAGAAGCGCGGTATCAAAAGCCTGCACGTGCTGTTTAGCTGCGAGGAATCGGTTAAGACCCAACCCCGCGACCCGTCCAACATCCACGAGCGTACCGAGTTGGGTACCGCCAGCTTTATGCCGCCCATCATGGGTCAGATGATTGCCGGCGAGGTTATCCGCCAGATCAGTGGGCGCGGCACCGAACGCGTACGCTCCGATGGCCAGCGCCTGGACTAACAGGATGCCCTGCGATGGAACCGCGATTCTTTGACACGCATTGTCATCTTGATTTGATGCTCAGCCCCGATGCTGCAGCCAGTGAGTCGGCGGCGTTGGGTCTGGGGCTCTTTGACTGCGGGGTCGACCCACGCGACTTCGCGGCAGCAAACGAGCGCGCCCGTCGCCACCCGAGCATCATCGCCGGCGTTGGGCTCCATCCCTGGTGGCTCGCCGACGGGCGATGCGGCAACACAGAAATTGACCTGCTCTGTCAAATTTCCGCCCAAGAGCGCTATATCGGCGAAGTCGGACTCGACTTTTCCGCTCGTTTTGCCGGAAGCGAGCCGCTACAAATACAGGCATTTGACCAGCTCTGCAAGGCACTCGTGCAGCATCCTCTTGCCGAACGCGTGATATCAATTCACGCCGTTCGTTCGGCAGAAACCGTACTGGACGTCCTCGAATCGCACGGATTACTCATCCCAAACCCCGACTCCCCGGCTATCATCTTCCACTGGTTTAGCGGCACCTCGAACGAGTTCGTCCGCGCGCGAAACGCAGGCTGCTATTTTTCCGTGAACGAGCGGATGCTCGCTACCAAGCGCGGTCGTGAATACGCCCGACAGATCCCACTCGACCGTCTGCTGCTCGAAACCGATGCTCCAGCCGAACCGCAAGCAGATGCAAGCGCGCGACAGCTCATCACATCGCTAAAAAGTGCCTCCCTGCACATCGCCGAACTTAAAAACTGCGTCGTGGAGAGCGCCGAATCGATCGTTTTGGAAAATTCGCGCTTCATATTTGACTTCCGCTGACCCCGGTGGGCAAAAAACACCAAATATGAGTACTGTTGCAATGCTAGTAGCATTATTTTGCGACAAATGAACGCCTAGATAATGTACAGCAGTTCATTATCTAGGCGTTTTAGCATAGCTAAAGCCGTTTAAAACAGGCTTTTATCGCTCCCAGGCACTCAGCTAGGGCCTCAAAGGCTTGATTTTGCTGTTACTAAAATAGTTACAGTACTCATATTTGGCATTTTTTGCCCACGGACCCTTAAAGAGCCTCCTACAGACCCCTTAAGAAAGCTCCAGCAGCTCCGGCAGTTGATCGATAATCCTGTCCGCGGCATCCTGGCTAAAGCCAAAGCGCTCCTCGCGCTTGGCAATGACTGT
>USHZ01000029.1 GCA_900554595.1 uncultured Collinsella sp.
AGCGCGAGGGCCACGACTTCCTGTGGGTCGTCAACTTCCCGCTGTTCCACTGGGATGAGGACCGCAAGGCCTACGCTGCCGAGCACCAGCCCTTCACCCTGCCGACCGAGACCGACATCGCCAAGATCGAGGCCGACCCGCTGGCAGCCGGTTCGTGCACCTACGACTTTGTCATGGACGGCTTTGAGGCCGGCGGCGGCGGTATGCGTATCCACAACGCCGAGATGCAGATGTCCATGCTCAAGCTTCTGGGCTTTACCGAGGAGCGCGCCGAGTCGCAGTTTGGCTTCCTCATGGAGGCGCTCAAGTTTGGTGCGCCCCCGATGGGCGGTTTTGCTCTGGGCCTGGACCGCGTGTGCATGCTGCTCACCGGTTCCGACTCCATCCGCGACGTCATGGCGTTCCCCAAGACGGCCAGCGGCTCCGACCTCATGTCGGGCGCCCCGAGTGCCGTTAGCGGCGCCCAGCTCAAGGACGTTAGCCTGCGCCTGATGTAGGCGAGCGGCTACATATTGCCCGTAACGAGGGAAGGACGCGCGCCTTCCCTCGTTTTTTATGCGCCGAGGTTGTGGGGGCATGGGATGACCGGGCGTCGCGGAAAGTGCGTCCCGGAATCTGCGTCCAGAACGGGTCGCGCTTTCCCAAAGGGGGTCCTCTGGGAAAGCGCGACCCAGAATTCGGCAAAAAATGGGACACAGTTTCCGGTTGAGCGGTCTAACGGAAACTGTGCCCCAGAATGAGCACTCAAAACGGGGCAGGCTTTCCGCAACAACTGTCTGGCGGAAAGCCTGTCCCAGTTTCTTATAGCGAGTCTCTCTGAATTAGCTGCATGTGCATCACGGAGGTGGTGGGCTCGGCGCCCGTGATCATGTCGAGCGCAATGTTGGCGGCCATGTGGCCTTCTTCGCGCAGGGGCTGGCGGACGGTCGTGAGCGCGGGGACGCAGCACGCCGCAATCTCGTGATCGTCGAAGCCGACGACAGAAACGTCCGCCGGAACAGATAGGCCTGCCTCGTTGAGTGCGGTGATGACGCCAGCCGCGATACGGTCCGATCCGCAGAGCACGCCATCGAAAGCAATCTCGCGCGCGAGGATCTGGTGCATGGCCTGATAGCCGTCTCCGCTGTTCCAGCCGGTATAGATAACGTTTGCGCCTGGGAGGTCTTCGCCCAGGACGGTGCGGTAGCCGCGCAGGCGGTCGACAACAGCGGGGTTGTCTTGCGGTCCCAACACGGCGACGATATCTTTGCGCCCGCGCTCTTTCATAGCGAGTGCCGCAAAGCGTCCACCCTCTTCGTCGTCAGAGTAGACTGTCGAGAACACATCGCGATAGTGGTGGCCCTCGAGCTGGCCGCACAACACGGTGGGTACACCCAGCTCGCGCAGCACCTCGAGCAGCTCGCTGCCCTTGTAGGGGGAGACGTCGATCACGGCGTCGAACGAGCGGCGCTCAAAGTGCTCGCGTGCGCGGTTGCGCTCATGCGTAGAAGACGCCTGCAAGATAACGGGCAGATAGGACGACTCCGACAGTTCCTCGGTAATGCCGCTCAAAAATTCGCTATAGGTGGGGTCGCTGAAGAGCTCACTCAGGGGCTCGGTCACGAGCACGGCGATGATTTCCGTGCGCCCGACAGCGAGCGCTCGGCCACGGGCGTTGGGGACAAAATTGACTTCCTTGGCCGCTGCGCGGACGCGTTTTTTGGTTTCCTCGCTAATGCGGGGCGAATCGTTGAGGGCGCGTGAGGCCGTGGAGCGCGACACGCCGGCAGCTGCGGCAACCTCGGCAAGCGTAGGTGCGGTGCGAACTGGTTGGGTCATGGCGTCTCCTGGAAAATGCGGTCGATGTTGTCACTGATACGGGCTGGTGCGGATACAGCTTACTATAGTGCACCTGAACAGCGTTCATGATATCCGGTGACAGGTGTCGTTTTGCAACCAAGCCGCAATCGAATACGTCTCGTGTGGGTGAGATATCAGCGGGCGTGGCGGTTGCCTACGAGCTTAAGAATGATGTTTTGCGCTGAGTTTCGATACTCAGGGTGACATAAGTGAGGCGGTTGTACAACCGGTTGCACCGTTAATCCGGCAGAATCGACCGTTCAGCGGACAACCGGTTGCACAGGGTTTGGCATCGCCCGTAAGATAAGGACAACCGGTTGCACAAGAATCACTACGATGACGAAGGAGCATCACCATGGACGCCATTAACGATTGGGAAAACCAAGCGCTCACCCACAGGAACCGCCTGGCACCCCATGCGTACTTTATGGGTTACGAGACCGCCGATCTCGCCGCTACGTACAGCCGCGAGCTGTCGCGCGGGTTTGTCCAGCTGTCCGGCTCGTGGCAGTTCCGCCTCTTTGAGGGGCCTGCTGCCGTTTCCAACGAGGAGCTCTCTACGTACGAGTCCGAGTGGGATCACGTGGAGGTTCCGCACCTGTGGCAGGTGGATGGCTATGGCAACCTTGCCTACACCGACGAGGGTTTCCCGTTCCCGGTGGATCAGCCGTTCGTTCCCTCCGACGACCCCACGGGCGTCTACCAGCGCATCGTCAACCTTCCCGCCGTGCCTGCCGGCGCTCGCGAGATCATTCGCTTTGACGGCATCGAGAGCTATGGTGAGCTGTACGTCAACGGTCAGTTTATCGGCATGACCAAGGGCTCGCGCCTGTCTGCCGAGTTCGACGTGACCGACGCGCTCGTCGAGGGCGACAACCTGTTTGCGGTCAAGGTCCTGCAGTACAGCGATGGCAGCTATATCGAGGATCAGGACATGTGGTGGGCCTCGGGCATCTTCCGCGATGTGTACCTTATGCAGCGTCCCGCCGCGCACCTGGTCGACTTTAGGTTCCGCACGCACCGCGAGGGCGATGCCGCTCTGATCACGCTCGATACGGTGGCCGAGGGCGCTTCCCGCGTCGTGTTTACGCTCAGCGATGGCGAGAACGTGGTCGCTACGGGCGAGTGCGTCGATGGCCATGCCGAGTGCAGCGTTGCCGATGCCCACTTCTGGAACCCCGAGGACCCCTTCCTCTATGACCTTACGTTTGAGGTCTACGACGGCGACGAGGTCAGCCAGTACGTTCCGCATCGCCAGGGTCTTGCCGAGGTGACGGTCGAGGGCAATCATATCTACCTCAACGGTACTTACTTTAAGATGCATGGCGTCAACCGCCACGATCACGACGATCACAAGGGTCGCGCCGTGGGCCTCGATCGTATGCGCCGCGACCTGGAGCTCATGAAGCGACACAACATCAACGCAGTGCGCACCTCTCACTATGCCAATGACCCGCGCTTCTACGAGCTGTGTGATGAGTATGGCATCATGCTGGTCGCCGAGACCGATATGGAGAGCCACGGCTTTGAGAATATCGGCAATATCGCCCTGGTCACCGACGACCCGGCATGGGAGCCGGCCTACGTCGACCGCATTGAGCGCCTGGTGATGCAGGAGCGCAACCACGCCTGCATCATTATGTGGTCGATGGGCAACGAGAGCGGCTATGGCTGCAACATCCGCGCGATGTACGCCAAGGCTCACGAGCTCGATGGCCGTCCGGTCCATTACGAGGAGGACCGCAACGCCGATACCGTCGACGTTATCTCCACCATGTACTCCCGCGTGTCGCAGATGAACGACTTTGGTGAGCATCCGTTCCCCAAGCCGCGCATCAACTGCGAGTACGGTCACTCTATGGGCAACGGTCCCGGAGGCCTGTCCGAGTACCAAGAGGTTTTCGATCGCTGGGATTGCATCCAAGGCCAGTTTATCTGGGAATGGTGCGACCACGGTTTGGCTGCTGTGACCGAGGACGGCGTTGCCTACGACATGTATGGCGGCGACAACGGCGATTACCCCAACAACAGCAACTTCTGCATCGATGGCATGGTGTTCCCCTGGCAGCAGCCGAGCCCGGGCCTTACCGAGTACGGCCAGGTCATCTGCCCAGTCCGCATGGCTTATGACGCCGAGGCAGGCGAGCTGACCGTCACCAACAAGCGTTGGTTCACCACCCTCGAGGATGTCTGCCTGTCGGCGGAGACCCTGGCGGACGGCGACGTAGTGTGCCGCAAGACGCTCATGCCCGGTGCGGTTGCCCCCGGCGAGTCCGTCCAGCTTCCGCTGGTGATTCGCGAGGCCGCGGTAGGCGAGACCCTGCTGACCGTGCGCGCCTACACCATGGCGGCTCACGCCTGGTGCGAGCCGATGTTCCAGCTGGGCGCAAGCCAGTTTGCCATCGCCAACCATCCGGCGCCGGCCATCGCGGCCCCCGCTCGTCCTGAGCTTACGGTCGAGGAGACCGAGCAAGAGATCCGCATTCACTCCCTCAACGGTGAGCTGACCTTCAGCAAGATAAACGGTACCGTGAGCGAGTGGAAGGCATCCGGCCGCGACGTCATGGCCTCTGGTCCCCAGGTTGGTTTTTGGCATCCGCTCGTCGACAACCACGCTCAGGAGTATGACTCCCTGTGGAAGGACAACTTCATCGATGTGATGCAGACGTCTACCCGCAAGGTTTCTTGGAAGCAGGACGGCAATGCGGTCGTCGTTACCGTGAGCCAGCGTATCGCTCCTCCCGTCCGCGCGTTCGGCATGCGCGTCGAGCTCGTCTACACCATGCTTCCGAGCGGTCGCGTCGACCTCAAGGTTTCCGGCGAGCCCTACGGCGATTACTCGGATATCATCCCGCGCATCGGCATCTCCTTCGAGGTCCCCGGTTGCGATCGTGCCGTCGAGTGGTATGGCCACGGTCCGGGCGAGAACTATCCGGACTCGCTGCGCGCCAACCCGGTCGGTCATTACCGCACCACGGTCGACGACATGTTCACGCCCTACGTTATGCCTCAGGATTGCGCTAACCGCGAGGGCACCCGCTGGGTCGCCCTGCGCTCCAGCCACGGTGACGGTCTGGTCGTGACGCGTCCGGCTGACGCCGCCTCCAACCCGTTCTCGTTCTCGGCATGGCCCTATAGCTGCGAGACTATCGATAACGCCAAGCACGTCTACGACCTTGTCAAAGGCGACACGGTCACGGTCAATATCAACGACCAGCTGCTCGGTCTTGGCTCGAACTCTTGGGGTTCCGAGGTGCTCGATTCCTATCGCACCCGTTTTGAGAGCTTCAGCTTTGAGGTGTCCCTGCGACCGCTGACGTCTGCCGATCTGGCTCAGGCGCTGGCACCCATTAAGGAGGCATAAGTCATGCATGTCTTTAACTCGCGCGCCGATTTCGACGCTCAGATGAAGTCCGTCAAGAAGTGGATGCGCACCGGCCAGGCGCTCGATGGCGTTGCCGACCTGCAGCACGACGTGGCTTACTCCATCGGCGACTCGTTGGTGTACTGGTGGGTCTATGCCCGCGAGGCCGCAACCGCCGACCTGGTCGGTCACCGTCGCTACCATGCCGTGCTCGCTCCGCTCGACGGCGACCTGACCGTCGAGGTTGCTCCCAAGGCAGGCCTCACCTGCACCCGCGCTTACAGCGATATCGATGATCGCGAGCGCTTTGAGGGGGCGGGGGAGACCGTGACGATTCCCGCCGGCGGCGTTGCCGTCGTCGAAATTGACGAGGCCTACCGTGTCGTGGCCGATGCCGCGGATCCCCGCGTCGTCGTACTGCACGTGACGGTTGAAGGTTATTCCTTCCCCAACAAGTAGTATTCGTCCGTTTGGACGTTTGCTTCGTGCCGTTAAGGGGGATGGCTTTGTTGACTCCCTTTTCCCCATTCCCCTTAGCAGGTGCGCCGTCCGCGATTGCGCTTGCAGCCCGGACGGTTTTAGATGAGATATAACGGATGATTGGGAGGGCTTATGAGCTCTGAAAAACGAGGAACGATTGGTTCGTTCGCTCTGCTGGGCATGACGGTCGCCGCCGTGTTCGGTATCAAGAATATCATCAACAACAATGCGGCCATCGGCTTGGCAGCTGCGCCGTCGTTCTTCTTCGCCACGCTTTTGTACTTTGTCCCCTATACCCTGGTTACCGCCGAGTTCGTCGGCCTTAACAAGGACTCCGAGTCGGGCGTGTACGCCTGGGTCAAGACCTCGATGGGCGGCCGCTGGGCATTCCTGACGGCGTTTAGCTACTGGTTCGTTAACCTGTTCTACTTTGCGTCCGTCCTGCCCAACGTCATCATCTACGCGAGCTACGTGTTCTTTGGTGCCAATGCCGAGCTTTCGCAGCTGTGGATCACCATTATCGAGATCGTCGTCTTTGCTATCGCCACGTGGGTTTCGACCAAGGGCGCTAAGTGGATCGGCTCCATTTCGTCTTTTGGCTCGACAGCGGCTCTTGGCCTGACTGCCGTGTTTATCTTGCTGTCCCTGGCTGCTGCCTTTGGCGGCGTCGAGTTCGCTACGGCTCCTACCCCCGCTAACATGGCTCCCGACATGAGCAACTTCGCAACTATGTGGGGCTTCTTCGGTACGCTTGCCTGGATCATCCAGGGCGTTGGCGGCGCTGAGTCTGTCGGCGTGTTCCTTAACGACCTTAAGGGCGGCGTCAAGGCCTTCGTGCGCACCGTCGTTATCGCCGGCCTGACCATCGGCCTTCTGTATGCAGGCGCTTCGCTGCTGGTTAACCTCTTCATCCCCGAGGGCAGCGTTGCCATCTCCACCGGCATCTTCGACGTGTTCGGCGCTGTCTTTGCCCACTTTGGCATTCCCATGGAAGTGTCCACGCGCGTCATTGGTCTGATCCTTCTCGCTGCCACGCTGGGCTCCCTCATGATGTGGACCTCTGCTCCCATCAAGGTCTTCTTCACCGAGATCCCCAAGGGCGTCTTTGGTAGCAAGATCGTCGAACTCAACGAGCACGGCATTCCTGCCCGCGCTGCCTGGCTGCAGTTCGCCATCGTCGTCCCCATCCTGATCATCCCGGCTCTGGGCTCCGGTAACCTCGACGACCTGCTCATGATCGTCACCAATATGACGGCTGCCACCGCTCTGCTCCCGCCGCTGCTGATCCTGCTTGCCTACTTTATGCTGCGCAAGAACTTCGACGCTGCTCCCCGTGGCTTCCGCATGGGTTCGCGTACCTTTGGCCTGGCCATTGCTGCATTCCTGCTTGTGGTCTTCTGCTTCGTGCTTATCTGCGGCACCATTCCGCTCGATCAGCCTCTGTGGCTGACGCTGGTCTACAACGTCGGCGGCGTGGTTGTCTTCCTGGGCCTTGCAGTGATGTGGTACAATCGCTACATCAACCGCCTGCGCGAGACCGATCCCGAGGCTGCCGAGAACGAGCTTCGCCCCTCCGTCCTCGACATGATGGAGTAGCGGCTAGGATTAATCTACGGCTGTGGAATAAATCGATTCCTTTTCCTAAGGAGGGGCCTTACGAGGCCCCTCTTTTTGTGTTTTGGGGCATGGTTTTGGACCCCGTGGTCAAAAAATGCCAAATATGAGTACTGTTGCAAAAGAGGTGTCATATTTTTCGGCCTGTTCTGAGCGAAAATGGGCTCAAAATCAATTTATCTAACCCCCTTTAAAGGGCGTTTGACGGCTTTCAACCTCTTCGAATCGCTCAAAGTATGCACTTTGCTCGCGATTTTGCTGCTACTAAATTGGTGACAGTACTCATATTTGCCACTTTTTGCCCACGAGGTGTTCAGAGGAGCTCTCGACAAGCATCTAACGCTACAATAACTACCACGTGGCTGGGTTTGCCGGCCGAATGTGCGATGCCGCGGGAGGGGACATGGTCGAGTTTACAAAGACGATTAAAGATCCGTTGGGACTGCATGCCCGCCCGGTTGCGCTGCTCTATGACATCATTGCCAAGCATCGTAGCGACGTGTCGGTCAGCATCGGCGATCGCTATACCGACGGTCGCGACGTGATGGGGCTCATGGCTCTCTACGGCGAATGTGGCGAGGACATTGTGTTCCGCGTTTCGGGCGTAGACGAGGCTTCCTGCGTTACGTCGATCAGAAACCTCTCGCTCTAAGCATGACAGGGCGCGGCAATGGACGGCTCTTTGCCGCGCCTTTTTGTTTCGTATAGGAAACTTTTTCGAAAACTGAATAGGGACCCTTCCAAAAAAGTTAACCACGTGTTAGTTTACTAAAGCGAACATAGACGTGGTTAACTTTTATCGCGTCGATGTTGAAGACGAACTGACGTTAGGAGCTCACTCATGTCTTGCGGACCGCAGATGCCGGCTATGCCGCTTTCGATGGTAAAGGCGGGCGAAACCGTGCGCGTGTCTCGTGTAAAGGGCAATGAGGACATGAAGCACCACCTCAAGGACCTCGGCTTTGTCGAGGGCAGCGAGATTCACGTGGTGAGCTCGAGTGGCGCCAACATCATCGTCACGGTGCTGGGCGCTCGCTTTGGCATCGATTCCAAGGTTGCCATGCACATCATGACCGTCGGTTAGTCCGCAGCATTCTGTAAAAACTGAAAGGGGGACAAGTAAATGAAGACGTTGGGTGACGTTAAGGTGGGCGAGAGCTCTACCATCGTCAAGCTTCACGGTGAGGGCGCGCTGCGCCGCCACCTCATGGACCTGGGGCTCATCAAGGGCACTTCGTTCAAGGTCGTAAAGGTTGCACCGCTCGGAGATCCGGTCGAGATCAACGTGCGCGGCTACGAGCTTTCCATCCGCAAGGAGGAGGCTGCCGTCGTCGAGGTCCAGTAAGGGCCGACGGCGAATATTTCTGCAGATAAAGTTAGGTATTTCTAACTTAAACTTGCAGCGTTGAAGCACATTATCCAGCCCGCGCGGAGAAAGCAGCGCGGGCACACAAGGAAGAAGGATTGAATGGCGGATTCTCAGATCCATGTCGCGCTGGCGGGTAACCCCAACTGCGGCAAGACCACGCTTTTCAACCTGATCACCGGCGCCAACGGCTACGTTGGCAACTGGCCCGGCGTCACGGTTGAGAAAAAGGAAGCCAAGCTCCTAAGCGATAAGAACGTTACCATCACGGACCTCCCCGGCATCTACTCGCTTTCCCCCTACAGCCCCGAGGAGCAGTGTTCGCGCGATTACCTCATGAGCGGCGAGCCCGATGTCGTCGTCCAGGTGGTCGACGCTACCAACCTCGAGCGCAACCTGTACCTGGCGCTTCAGGTCATCGAGACCGGCCTGCCCGTGGTCGTTGCCCTCAACATGGCCGACTTGGTCGAGAAGAACGGCGACAAAATCGACACGGACAAGCTCTCCAAGAAGCTCGGCTGCCCGGTCATGATGATATCGGCTCTTAAGAACAAGGGCATCAAGGAGCTCTTCGAGCAGGTCAAGAAGTCCGCTGCTTCCAAGGGCCAGGTGCCGGAGCACAAGTTCGACTCTTCCATCGAGGACGTTCTGGACCACATCGAGAACAATCTGCCTGCGAGCGTTCCCGCCAACAAGCGCCGCTACTACGCCGTTAAGCTGTTCGAGCGCGACGCGGACGCCTGCAAGCTTATCAACCTCACCAAGGAGAAGGCCGCTCGCGTGGAGGAGCTGGTCGCCCAGTGCGAGCAGGACTGCGACGACGATGCCGAGTCCATCATCACCGGTGAGCGCTACGGCGTCATTGCCCACATCATCGACGAGTGTCTCACCAAGGCCCCGGCCAAGATGAGCATTTCCGAGAAGATCGACCGTGTGGTTACCAACCGTATCCTGGGCCTGCCGATCTTTGTCGTCATCATGTTCTGCGTGTACTACATCGCCGTTTCCACCCTGGGCGGCACGGTGACCGACTTCACCAACGACCAGCTCTTTGGTACCGACGGTTGGTATGTTCTCGGCCAGGGCCGCGACGCCTATGACGCAGCTGTCGAGGCTGCGGGCGACAACGCCGATTCGGTTGATCCGGCGGAGTATGGCCCCTATGTCCCCGGCATCACCACCGTGGTGCACGACGCCCTTGTGGCGGGCGGCACCGAGGACGGTGGCCTGGTCGATTCGCTGGTCTGCGACGGTATCGTCGGCGGCCTGGGTGCCATCTTCGGCTTCGTCCCGCAGATGTTCCTGCTCTTTGTGATGCTGTCTTTCCTGGAGGACTGCGGCTACATGGCCCGCGTCGCCTTCATCATGGACCGCGTGTTCCGCCGCTTTGGCTTGTCCGGTAAGTCCTTTATCCCCATGCTCGTGTCCTCGGGCTGCGGCGTCCCCGGCGTCATGGCTACCAAGACCATCGAGAACGAGAAGGACCGCCGTATGACGGTCATGACCACCACGTTTATTCCCTGTGGCGCTAAGCTGCCGATCATCGCCCTGCTCATGGGCTCCATCATCGGCGATTCTTCCACCACCGCCGCGTGGATCAGCCCACTCTTCTACTTCCTGGGTGTCTTTGCCGTCATCGCCTCGGGCCTCATGCTCAAGAAGACCAAGCTCTTCGCCGGCCGCCCGACGCCGTTCGTTATGGAGCTTCCTGCCTACCACTTCCCGGCGATTCGCTCTTGGGCGCTGCACGTGTGGGAACGCTGCTGGGCCTTTATCAAGAAGGCCGGCACGGTCATCTTCGCCTCGACAGTTGTGGTGTGGTTCCTGTCCAACTTTGGTAGCTATAACGGTTCCTTTGGCTTCCTGCCTGCGATGGACGGCATCCCTGAGGAGTTCATGGACTACTCCGTGCTTGCCATGCTCGGCAACCTGGTCGCCTGGATCTTCGCCCCGCTCGGCTTTAGCACCTGGCAGGCCACCGCACTGACTGTCTCTGGCCTTGTCGCGAAGGAGAACGTTGTTGCCACCGCCGGTTCGCTGCTGTCCGTGGCCGACGCCGCCGAGACCGACCCGAGCCTGTGGACCGCGTTTGCCGGCATGTTCCCGACCATGGGCGCTTGCGTTGCCTTTGGTGCCTTCAACCTGCTGTGCGCTCCGTGCTTTGCCGCCATGGGTACTATCCGCAACCAGATGGATTCCGGCAAGTGGACTGCGATCGCCATCGGCTACGAGTGCGCCTTTGCCTGGGTCATTGGCCTGTTCATCAACCAGTTCTACAACCTGCTTGTTCTTGGACAGTTTGGTATCTGGACGATTGTGGCCATCGTGCTGCTGGTTGCGATGCTCTTCCAGATCTTCCGTCCCATGCCCAAGCATGCATGGACCGAAGAGGACGAGACCAACACTGCTTCCGCCGCAGTTTCCGCTTAAGTCCGAATAAGGATTAGCCCCTTTCCACGAGCCCGGGTGTCCCAATGACACTCGGGCTTTTTGATGCAATGGGGGCAGATTGCTTTGCTCCAGAAGTTAAGATGTGGCGTTTCCGCAGATAAAACCGTCCAAAATGAACCTGTCTTTTTTGGTAGGTGGAGAATGGGGTAAAGTAAGTGGTGGTTAACTAGAGGAGGCTTGCTATGGCACCTATCGATATTGTTGTACTGGCTGTAATCGGTATTGCGTTTGTCGCCGTGTGCGTGCGCATCTACCGCAAGGGCACCTGCGCCGACTGCGCTCAGGGTGGCGTTTGCACGGGGCATTGCTCCAACAAAAAGACGTGCGCCGCACTTAAGGGCGTGGACAAAATCGCCGAAGACTTGGGCCGCGGTATTCATTAGTCGACCGGCGTTTGGGTATGTTTGGCTGCGGATGCGGCAGTTGCTGATACGATAAGTACGTTAGCAACTGCCGCCGAGCGGCTCAAACGAAAGGAACCCTGTATGGAGTCCTCTGCCTATCCGATGCTCTTTAGCCCGATCAAGGTCGGTACGACCGAGGTCAAGAACCGCGTCTTTATGCCGCCGGTATCTACCAACCTGGCCGATCACGGCTATGTGACCGACGACTTGGTCGATCATTACCGTGCTCGCGCCAAGGGCGGCGTGGGCCTGATCATCACCGAGGTCGTGACGGTCGAGCCCACCTATACCTATCTGCCGGGTGACATGTGCTGCTACGACGACACGTTTATCCCCGGCTGGGAAAAGCTCGCCGCGGCCGTCCACGAGTATGGCTGTAAGATCATGCCGCAGCTCTTCCACCCCGCCTACATGGCCTTTAACATTCCGGGCACGCCGCGCCTGATCGCTCCGTCCTTTGTGGGGCCGTCCTATGCCCGCGAGGCACCGCGTCCTATCACGGTCGACGAGATCCACGAGCTCACGCATCAGTTTGGCGACGCTGCCGTGCGTATGCAGAAGGCCGGCGTCGATGGCGTCGAGGTCCATGCGGCACACGCCCACGGTATGCTCGGCGGCTTTTTGACTCCGCTCTACAACAAGCGTACCGACGAGTACGGCGGCTCGCTCGACGCTCGAATGCGCTTCTTGCTCGAGGTCATCGCCGAGATTCGCGAGCGCTGTGGTAAGGACTTTATCATCGACGTCCGCATCTCGGGTGATGAGTACACCGATGGCGGTCTGACCCTCAACGACATGATCTACGTCTCGCGTCGCCTGGAGAAGGCCGGCGTCGACATGATTCACGTGTCGGGCGGCACCACCATCAAGCGCGGCTCCGCGATTCCCGCCGCCGGTACGCAGCAGGCCTCGCACGCCGCTTGCTCGCGTGAGATTAAGAAGCACGTGAACATTCCCGTTGCCACGGTCGGCCGCATTAACGAGGCCTGGATCGCCGAGGAGCTGATCGAGGACGGCGCTGCCGACATCTGCATGATGGGCCGCGCCAATCTGTGCGATGCCGAGTTCTGCAATAAGGCCGCTGCCGGCAACGCCGACGACATCCGCCCCTGCATCGGCTGCCTGCGCTGCCTGAACGGCATTATGTTCGGCAAGCGCATCTCCTGCACCGTCAACCCGGACGTGGAGCGTGACGAGGCTGGCTACGAGCCTGCCGCCGAGGCCAAGAACGTACTGGTTGTGGGCGCTGGTCCCGCGGGCATGGAGGCAGCCTACATCGCCGCCAAGCGCGGCCATAACGTGGTGCTCGTGGATAAGCAGGACGAACCGGGCGGCGAGATGCGCATCGCGGCCGTTCCGCCGGCAAAGCAGGAACTCACCCGCGTGATCAAGTACCAGTATCGCCGTCTTGCTGAGGCGGGCGTGAAGTGCGTCTTTGGTACCGAGCTTTCGGCCGAGGACATTCAGCGCGACTACGCCGGCTACGAGGTTGTCCTGGCTTATGGCGCCGAGCCCATCGCTCCGGCCTTCATGCAGGGCTTTAAGCAGGTTATGACGGCTGACGACCTGCTGGGCGGCAAGGCCTTCCCGGGCAAGAAGATCGTCATCGTGGGCGGCGGCACCGTTGGCTGCGAGACGGCCGATTATCTGGCTCCGCTGGTCAACGACCTGTCGCCGGCCAACCGCGATGTCACTGTTATCGAGATGACCAAGACGCTCGCCGCCAACGAGGGCGGTGCCGGTCGCGCGGTGCTCATCACGCGCATGCTCTCCAAGGGCGTTCACGTACTGACCGAGGCCAAGGTGACCGAGATTACCGAGGACACCATCAGCTACGAGAAGGACGGCGAGGTCCACACCATCGCCGATGCCGATACGCTGGTGCTTGCCATGGGCTATCGTCCCAACACTAAGTTGGCCGACGACCTTGCCGCTGCCGGTGTCGCCATCCACGTGTTGGGTGACGCCAACAAGTGCGGCAACATTCGCGACGCCATCGGCGATGGCTACAAGGTTGCCTGCGAGCTCTAATCAATCCCTTGGCGCATGAGGAGGGGCGTCTCCGCGCCATCCGATAGCAAAACGGCGGTGGTGTCCCGGGTTTCGGGATGCCGCCGCTTGCTCTTGTGATCCTGGCGACGCGAGTGTGCCCCATTTCACCTCAGCTGAGGGAATGGGGGATGCGATAGTATTACGTGGTGATATTCGACAAATCGTGAGCTTCATCCGAGGGCTTTAGCTTTATGGAACAACACCAGCATTATCAGAGCCTGCAAGACCAGGCATACAACG
This sequence comes from uncultured Collinsella sp., assembly GCA_900554595.1. GTDB lineage: Bacteria > Actinomycetota > Coriobacteriia > Coriobacteriales > Coriobacteriaceae > Collinsella. Next base: position 13,811 of record USHZ01000029.1, read on the forward strand.
CACTGCGCTCCAAGATCATCTATGCTGAGCTCAGGCCCGGCACGCGCCTTTCGGCGATTGGTCTGGAAAAGGAGACGGGGATCGGGCGCACGCCCATTCGCGAGTCCTTTGTGCGCCTGCGCGAGCAAGAGCTGGTGGAAACGCGTCCCAAGAGCGGCACCTACGTCTCTAAGATCAGCATGGAACACGCCGAGAATGCCTGTTTCTTGCGCGAGAAACTCGAAAGAAGCGTGCTTATTAAATGCTGTTCGGCCGCCTCGCCCGAGCAAAAGCAGCGGCTTGAGCAGATTCTTGCCGAGTCCGAGTCGCTCGACCATGGCGAGACGCGTCGTTTCTTTGACCTGGACAACCTGTTCCATGAGACGTGTTTTGAGATTGCTGGCCGTCACATGCTGTGGGATTGGATGAAGAGCGTCAACACGCATTTTGAGCGATACAACTGGTTGCGTATGGTGTCGCAGGACCTGGATTGGGAGCCGATTCGTCGGCAGCATCGCCGGATTCTCGAGGCCATTAAGAGGGGCGATACCGACACGGCGAGCTATCTGGCAGAGACGCACTTGCACCTGATGCCCGAGGAGCAGGGCCCGGTTATCGCCTTGCATCCCGACTACTTTGAGCTGTCCAAAGACTCGTCTATCTAGCCCATCACCGCATCTGCTCGAGACGCAAAAACGATGCTGCTCACCCACAGCGTTTTGCAACTGAGAATTTTAAAAAATGCCTAAAATGGCTCAGACTGCCGACAATTGGGAAACGGGGTGCGCCATGGCGCAGATGAGAATCAAGGACATTGCCGTCGAGGCGGGCGTGAGCCCGGCCACGGTCTCGCGCTATCTCAACAACCGCCCCGGG
>USHZ01000030.1 GCA_900554595.1 uncultured Collinsella sp.
AGAGCGCTATGCCACGTTGCGCCGCGCGACGGTGGCCTACGCTCCGCCCGAGATGCTCACCGACGATATTCCCGACCTGCGCGCTTTGCGTATGTCGCCGGCGATCGACGTCTATGCCGCGGCAAGCACGGTTTACGAGCTCATTGCCGGCGTCGCGCCATACGAAGCCGCGCCGAGCACTTCGGGCACCTCGGGTTCGCGCAAAAAGACGCGCGACATCGCCAGCCCCTACCGTCTCAAGATGGACACGCTGCCCGACTATCCCATTGGTGCCCATGCGCCCGGTTGCGATTTGACTCAGCTGCTTCGTCGTGAGCCCGATGTGGCGCTCGCCGCGGCCGAGCAGGCCCAGCAGCTGGGGCTTGAGCCGGATTCCGAGGAGCTACGCGATGCGCTGGCGTTTGTCGATGCCCAGCTGTTCGACGTGGTGATGGCCTGTCTGTCCAGCCATCAAAAAGATCGTCCCGAGCCGGCGGCGGTCGAGGCGGCGCTCTCGGCGTTTTGTGACCACTATGCGCAAAATGTCGGTCGTTCGCTCCGCGGTGAGCCGCTCACGCCGTGCCCCATGGATGCGTCCGGCCGCGCGGTTCGTCGCGCGCTGATGGTCGGCGCGGTGGTCGTCTGTGGCGTGGTTTGGGCTGTGGTCGTGGTTTCGGCCGCGCTGCTGGCGTCGGGCGCTCGCGTGACGGCGACTTTGGGATCGCTCGTGTGGTCTGGGTCGCTACCGGGTATTATTGCCGCACTGGCGTTGGCGCTGCCAGGCATAGCCGGCGTTGTCGCGGGGGCACTTGCGCGCGATCGGCGCTCGGGCTTCCTGCAGGGTGTGCTTGCGCTTTCTGCCTGCGAGGTTCCGGTGCTGGTTGTGGCTGCATGTAGCGTATTTTCCCAACGCGCCGTGATGGGCGGCCTTGTTGCCGCTCTGGTTGCAACCTATACGCTTACGTGGTTTTTGCTTGCGATGGGCTTTGCCTTTGAACTTCCCGTTTCGGCACCGCGACGCACAAAAGCCCAGATGGCGACTCCGCTTGCCGGCGGAGCCGCAGCTGCCCGTACTTTTGGCGGACCTGTCGAAGTATCGTCCGATTCTATTTCTACGACCAAGGAGGCCTAGGTCATGGCATCTCAAGTTGAGCTCACCCCATGCGGGGCCATGTTTGACATCTTTAAGCGCGCGGCGCATCTGAGCCATATCGAGCTGTGCGGCTTGGTGCTTTCGTCCCGTCCGCTCGCCGACGGCCGCAGCCCGCAGAGCCGAGCCGCCGATCGCTCTTGGGTTTCCCGCTTTATCGTTCGCGCGCCGGTCGGCACGCTTCAGCAGCGCTACTTTGCCGAATACGGTACCTCGGCTGCGCGTATTATGTCGCAACTGGCCCTGCGCCAGCGCAATCCCATGGACTCCACGGCTGTGATCAATATGGTGTGCGGCCCTGCAGGTGAACCGATGGTACGCGCGCTCGAAGAGTGCCACCAGGACACGAATCTCTATCGCAACGCGCTCGATCGCCTGTCCCAGGCGGCGGAACTCATGCCCGCCGAGCGCGCCGAGGCCGTGCTGGTGCTGTTTGTCGCCGTCGGTTGTTCGGCGGATGTGCGGTCCTCGGTGAACTATGCCATCGACTACGCGCACGCGACCTGTGGCGGAGGCACATCCACGCCGCGTTCGCTTGGCATGTCGATGATCGCGGGCGAACGCGAACCCGCCCCGGCGCACCCCTTGGGCTTGCTGCGCGTACAAAACAGTTTTGTCGTGAGCGCCCCGCGCTGGATTCAACCGAGCGAGGAGGGCGTCGAGATCGGCGCGCTGGCCACGGGGGAGGGCGACATCACCGACGTCGGCGACGACGTCTCGGCCCGCCATGCCCATATCTGGTGCGATGATTCTGGCACATGGTTTGTCGAGGACCTGTCGTCCACGAACGGCACCGTGGTGGTAAACGGGGCCACGAGTGTGTGTGTTCAAGTAGAGCCCGGTCGCTCCGCCCAGCTCAACCCCGGCGACGAGCTCAAACTCGGCGAATCCACCACCTACGCCATCCTCCTCGGCGCCCTCTAGCCGGCAGTTAGGGACGTTCCTTTTCTGCCGGCACTTGGGGACACTCCTTGGCGCGCCAGAGCCAGTCGCCCGGGGATGGAGGGGCCATCTCGCCCCTTGGCGGTCACCCGGGGTAAACCTTTACCGGCCACCTATATTTGCCGAAATATGGCTTGACGGCGGGGTACAATAAACCCGCATGCGGATTTCCGTTGCGGGCGCTTCCCATCGCCGGGGCGTGCCCGGGAGCATCCGGCATGCGGCCTTTGCGGCGCTCGGTCATGTGCAAGACGGGTAGCTGGGCCTGTGGAGCGCGTGCAGCCCTCCTCGCCTCGGCATGCCTTCTCTCCACGCCATGTACCTGCTGCTGAGTCCGCCTGCCAGATGATTGGAAGCAACAACGAAAATCCCATCACGCCAACATCCCGGCGATCGCCGGGGCCTGTATACCTATATGAGAGGAGAGGGGTATATGGCGCGTAAGTTTAAGTCTATGGACGGCAACGAGGCGGCCGCATATGTTTCGTATGCGTACACCGAGGTAGCGGGAATTTATCCCATTACGCCGTCCAGCCCGATGGCCGACCATGTCGACCAGTGGGCGGCCCAGGGTCGCAAGAACATCTTCGGCACCCCGGTCAAGGTCGTCGAGATGGAGTCCGAGGCAGGTGCAGCCGGTACCGTTCACGGTTCGCTGGGCGCCGGTGCTCTGACCACCACCTACACGGCTTCCCAGGGTCTGCTCCTGATGATCCCGAACATGTACAAGATCGCGGGCGAGCAGCTCCCGGGCGTTTTCCACGTCTCCGCGCGTTGCGTCGCTTCGCACGCCCTGAACATCTTCGGCGATCACTCCGACGTCATGGCCTGTCGCCAGACCGGTTTCGCCATGCTCGCCGAGGGCAACGTCCAGGAGGTCATGGACCTCTCGCCGGTGGCTCACCTTGCCGCCATCGAGGGCAAGACCCCGTTCCTTAACTTCTTCGACGGCTTCCGCACCAGCCACGAGATCCAGAAGGTCGCCATGTGGGACTACAAGGATCTGGCCGAGATGTGCGACATGGACGCCGTCCAGGCTTTCCGCGATCACGCGCTCAACCCTGAGCACCCGCATACCCGCGGCAGCCACGAGAACGGCGACATCTTCTTCCAGAACCGTGAGGCCTGCAACAAGGTCTACGACGAGCTCCCTGCCGTCGTCGAGGGCTACATGAAGAAGATCAACGAGAAGCTCGGCACCGATTACGGCCTGTTCAACTACTACGGCGCTCCCGATGCCGATCGTGTCGTCGTGTGCATGGGCTCCTTCTGCGACGTGCTCGAGGAAGTCATCGACTACCTCAACGCTCACGGCGAGAAGGTCGGCCTGGTCAAGGTTCGCCTGTTCCGTCCGTTCTCCATCAAGCACTTTGTCGACGTTCTCCCCGAGACCGTCCAGAAGATCGCCGTCATGGACCGCACCAAGGAGCCGGGTTCCATCGGCGAGCCGCTCTACCAGGACGTCGTCTCCGCTCTCTACGAGGCCGGCAAGACGGGCATCAAGGTCGTCGGCGGCCGTTATGGCCTGGGCAGCAAGGACACGCCTCCCGCGTCCGCGTTCGCTGTCTTCGAGGAGCTTAAGAAGGACGAGCCCAAGCGCGAGTTCACCATCGGCATTGTCGATGACGTGACCAACCTGAGCCTGCCCGAGGCCGAGGATGCGCCCAACACCGCAGCCCCCGGCACCATCGAGTGCAAGTTCTGGGGTCTGGGTGGCGACGGTACCGTCGGCGCCAACAAGAACTCGATCAAGATCATCGGCGACCACACCGACAAGTACGTCCAGGCCTACTTCCAGTACGACTCCAAGAAGACCGGCGGCGTCACCGTCTCGCACCTGCGCTTTGGTGATTCCCCGATCCGTTCGCCGTACTACGTGACCAAGGCTGACTTTGTCGCCTGCCACAACCCCAGCTACATCGTCAAGGGCTTCAAGATGGTCCGCGACGTCAAGCCGGGTGGCACCTTCCTGGTCAACTGCCAGTGGAGCGACGAGGAGTTCGCCGAGCACATGCCCGCCGTGGCCAAGCGCTACATCGCGAACAACAACGTCAACGTCTACCTGATCGACGCTATCGACCTGGCTGCCAAGGTCGGCATGGGCAAGCGCACCAACACGGTGCTCCAGTCCGCCTTCTTCGCGCTGGCCAAGGTCCTGCCCGCCGAGGACGCTCTGCAGTACATGAAGGACGCGGCCACCAAGTCCTACATGAAGAAGGGCCAGGCCATCGTCGACGCCAACCACAAGGCCATCGATGCCGGCGCTACCGCGTTCCGTAAGTTCGAGGTTCCGGCCGACTGGGCTACCGCCGAGGATGCCGCTCCCGTCGAGCTCTCCGAGGAGACCAAGTCCGCCATCGCCCAGCAGGTTAAGAACCTGCTCGAGCCCATCGATCGCATGGATGGCGACAGCCTGCCCGTTTCCGCCTTCGTCGATTGCGCCGACGGCCAGTTTGAGCTGGGCGCCTCCGCATACGAGAAGCGCGGCGTCGCCGTGGTCGTTCCCCACTGGGACGAGACCAAGTGCATTCAGTGCAACCAGTGCGCCTATGTGTGCCCGCATGCTACCATCCGTCCGTTCGCGATGACCGAGGACGAGGCTGCCGCCGCGCCCGAGGCTACCCGCACGCTCGACGCTATGGGCCCCAAGGCCAAGGGCATGAAGTTCACCATGGCCGTGTCCCCGCTCGACTGCATGGGCTGCACCAACTGCGTCAAGGTCTGCCCCAAGGGTGCCCTCGAGATGGTTCCCACCGAGCAGGAGATGGATCAGCAGCCCGTTTGGGACTACATGGTCGAGAACGTCTCCGAGAAGAAGGAGCTCATCGCGGCCAACGTCAAGGGCAGCCAGTTTAAGCAGCCTTACCTGGAGTTCTCCGGCTCCTGCGCCGGCTGCGCCGAGACCGCCTATGCACGTCTGGTGACCCAGGTTGCCGGCGACCGCATGTTCATCTCCAACGCCACCGGCTGCTCCTCCATTTGGGGCAACCCCGCTGCCACCGCTCCTTACTGCAAGGACAAGGACGGTCACGGCCCGGCGTGGAACAACTCCCTGTTCGAGGACAATGCCGAGCACGGTCTGGGCATGGCCGTTGGCTATGAGGCCGTTCAGCACAAGCTGATCGCCGCTACCCAGGACATCATCGCTGCCGATGGTCCGTCCGACGAGCTCAAGGCCGCCGGCCAGGCTTGGATCGACTCCGTCAACGACGCCGAGGCCTCCAAGACCGCTGCCGCTGCCTACGTTGCCGAGCTCGAGAAGTGCGGCTGCGACGCTTCCAAGGCAATCCTCGCCGACAAGGCTTACCTCACCAAGAAGTCCTTCTGGATCTTCGGCGGCGACGGCTGGGCCTACGACATCGGCTTCGGTGGCCTGGACCACGTCCTGGCTTCCGGCCACAACGTCAACGTCTTCGTCTTCGACACCGAGGTCTACTCCAACACCGGTGGTCAGGCCTCCAAGGCCTCGAACCTGGGCCAGGTCGCTCAGTTCGCCGCTGCCGGTAAGGTGACCAAGAAGAAGTCCCTGGCCGAGATCGCCATGAGCTACGGCTACGTCTACGTGGCGCAGGTCGCCATGGGCGCCAACCCGGCTCAGACCCTCAAGGCCATTCACGAGGCCGAGGCCTACGACGGCCCGTCCCTCATCATCGGCTATAGCCCCTGCGAGATGCACTCCATCAAGAAGGGTGGCATGCAGAACTGCCAGGCCGAGATGAAGAAGGCTGTCGAGTGCGGTTACTGGAACCTCTTCCGCTTCAACCCCGAGGCTGCTGCCGGCAAGAAGTTCTCGCTCGATTCCAAGGAGCCCGCGGGCGGTTATCAGGAGTTCCTGATGAACGAGGCCCGTTACGCTTCGCTGACGCGTTCCTTCCCCGAGCGCGCCGAGGAGCTCTTCAAGGAGAACGAGCAGGCCGCTATGGACCGCTACGCTCACCTGCTGAAGCTCAAGACGGTGTACAACGAGGCCTAGGTCTCCCACCGCAGGATCTGAGGGCTGACCTTCGCGGACGTCCTCGGACATGAAAGAACCCCCGCTGCGCATACGTGCGGCGGGGGTTCTTTCGTCCTGCGGAATATCCGCGAAGGTCAGCCCTCAGATCCCGCTACGACTACGTCTTCGGATTGTGGGGCTGAATGAAGGACGTGGTTGCGGGGCCTTTTGTCCCCTTCGCTGTTTCGCGGCTTTGCCGCGAAACCTCGCGCCACTTTGGGGATGGATGGAGGTTTTGGCTGTTGCTGCCTTCTATCCCTTTGTTTTTTCGCGCCTTTGGCGCGAAACGCGCAGCACTATGAAGAGGGCTGGGGACGCTGTTGTTGGCGTCTCCAGCCCTTTGATTCTTACTTTGGGTTCCGCGATGGAACTTTGTTGGTCTGTCTGGTCGGTTTACCTTGTCTCGCCGGTTTCGGTACGCAGGCGATAGCCGTGAACCAGGTCGCTGATGGCCGGCCAGGGAATCTGGCGGTCGACCCAAAATTGGAGCTGGACCAGATAGCGCTCGGTGGCGCGGGTGAGGGTCGCGAACTGTTCGTGAGTCTCTACCTGGGCGTAGAGGTCGCGGCTGTGGGCGAGGATTGCCGTGGTGTCATCCATTTTGCCGGTGACGTCGAAGGCACCCGAGAACCAGTCACACAGGCGTGCGGCGCTGTTGTTGAGGGTTGCCAGGTCGGCGGTGTCGCCGTTGACGTTTTCGGTTGCCTGGGCTCGCAGGAGGGAGAGGGCGTCGGCCGCGTTCATGCAGTAGCCGACGGTGAAGTTCCAGACTGCGAACTCGCGGCCGGTGTCGAGCTTGCGGCGGCGCATGTAGTCGATGTCGCGCGGCTCCTCGAGCATCATTTGATCGGCGAGGGCCTCAAGTGCAGTGGTGTACTCGGCAAGGTCGAGCGTGAGCAGGGTGTTGATATCCATCATCTTTAGGCCTCCGCTTCGATCTCGACGATTTCGTTTTTGATGTACATGCCCTGGTTGTTCCAGACATTGCGGCAAGCAACGGCAAAGCGCTCGCGGTCGGCCTCGCAGATGCGGGCGAACATATTGCAGGTGCCAAACGGCTCGCAGACGTCAAAGAAGATGCAGATTGACGACCATCCGCCATACCAGCTCACCGCACCGGCGGGCTCGTGAAAGACGGGGTTCTCGATGTGCTCGTAGTTGGCGATGGGGCCCGAAACGGGATAGGTTACCTCGGCATCGCAGATCTTGGCCGAGAAGATACGCGACTCGACCGGACAGGACGATTCGAACAGCTTGCATGCTTCGGGAGCCTTGTCCCAGAGCGTGTCGGCGAGAAACGTCTCGCCATTCAGCGTGATCTTGAGCATTTTTGTCATAGTAAGGACCTCCTCAATCCGTCGCTCAAGGGGTTCGCTGGCGGATAAAGGAGAAGACAGCTACGGGGTCGCCGAACCCAAACTTCACGACAGATCTCTGTCGCCCCAGCCCGCGCTGTTCTTCGCTAAAGTACCATGCCGCAATTGCGCGCGCAATATCAGTTTTTGATTTTCTGGAAGCGGCAATCGACGAGACGGCTCGCCAGCTGCCGGTCGACGCGCGGGCATAGGCGCTCGTCTATTCTTTAAGTTGGATGAAAAACGCCATGTTATTGCAGGGTTGCATACTCGTTCAATAAGTGCATAGAATCTCGTATAGTGCGAGTAAGATTTTGCGCTATCTGATTTGTGTTTAGCAAAGATATAGTTTGCATAATCCAGCCTAATCCTCGCTCCATTTAAATAAAGTCGCACGTAAATGGCGTAAACATATCTGAGCTGGGGTTCTGTACGCTGAGCGGATAAAAACGACCGTTCACCGTTCAACTATTTTCAAAATGAATAAAATGAGCGATAAAGAGAATATAAACCTTAATAAACTCGCGTATTGCACGGACGCGGGTTATTAATGGGTTGTAGGCCTTTTACGGAAAGGATTCCAGCAATGTCTAAGCCTCTTGGCAAGCCCGATCGTATTGTCGTCGCCCTCGGCGGCAACGCCCTCGGCAACAACCCCGTCGAGCAGATCGAGGCCGTGAGCAACACCGCCCACGCCCTCCTCGGCCTCATCGAGCAGGGCAACGAGATCATCATCACCCACGGCAACGGCCCGCAGGTCGGCATGATCCAGAACGCCTTCGCCGCCGCCCACGACGCCATCGGCACCCCCGAGATGCCGCTGCCCGAGTGCGGCGCCATGTCCCAGGGCTACATTGGCTATCACCTGCAGCAGGGCATTGGCCGCGAGATGCACAAGCGCTATAAGCGTTGGCACGCCGCAACCGTCGTCACCCAGATCGAGTGCGACCCGGACGATCCCGCGTTCAAGAACCCGACCAAGCCGATCGGCCCCTTCTACACCGAGGAGCAGGCCAAGGAGTTCATGGCCGAGGATCCTTCCAAGGTCTTCGTCGAGGATTCCGGCCGCGGTTGGCGTCGCGTTGTCGCTTCCCCCGATCCCAAGAAGATCGTCGAGGCTGACTCCATCCTCAACCTGCTCGATAACGAGTTCATCGTCATCGCCTGCGGTGGCGGCGGCATCCCCGTCGTCCGCGACTACGAGAACAAGGGCTGCTACAAGGGCGTTCCCGCCGTCATCGACAAGGACCTGGGCGGCGAGCTGCTGGCTGAGGACTGCGACGCCGACGTTCTGTTCCTGCTGACCGCCGTTGAGCATGTCGCCATCAACTTTGGCAAGCCCAACCAGGAGGAGCTCGAGGACCTCACCGCCGACGAGGCCGAGCGCCTGGCCGACGAGGGCCAGTTCGGCAAGGGTTCCATGGAGCCCAAGGTCCGCGCTGCCATCAAGTTCGCCCGTTCCCGCAAGGGCCGCACCTGCATCATCGGTGCTCTGGATAAGGCCGCCGAGACCATGGCCGGCCTCTCCGGTACCCGCATCCACGAGTAGTCTCTACTCTGTTGCCTCTCTCGTGGGCGCCAGACAAAGCGCCCACAAACTAGCCTCTCTTCATGAGCCCCGCAGTCCGCTCCGACTGCGGGGCTTTTGCTATTCACCTAGTCATTGGGCAACCGGCACTTGGGGACGTTCCTTTCCTGCCGGCAGCTTGGGGCAGTCCTTAAAGGCTGTCCCCAACGACCACTCAAATAAGTCTGTCCCCAATGACTAGCAGTAGGCCCACATGGCTTCGACTTCGTTAAGGACCTCTACGACGCCCCAGCGGCGGGCGCTGCGGCTGGCCGAGTTGGGATCGAAGACATGAATCTGGTCGGCGTCGTCAATACCGTAAAGCACAATGTAGTGGCCCACATTGGTAAAGGTGCCCGGCCGAACGGCGGCGATGACGGGCGCTCCCGAACGCAGTGCCTGAGTCATCGAGTCGCGATCGTTATGGAGCTCCGTTCCGTTAAGTCCCAACTGCCACGCGCCGCTCGTCATAAACGACCATTCGGTTGCACCGGTGGGGGCGTAATTGCCCGCCTCGGAAAGCGCGCACATATCGACGGGGGTCATATCGGTGCGTCCCGTCTTAAAGATATAGACCATGGTGAGGCACGTAGGCCCGCAGGCATTTTGGCGGATGGTGCCGCCGGCGTAGGGCAGCTCCGACCACGCAGGGTCGATCTGATAGATATGGGGCATCGTGCCGGCTTGCCATTGCGAGCGCGGGGTCGAAAAGGCGAAAGAATAACCGGGCGCGACGGGGGCCTTGAGCAGCTTGTCCTCGGCGGTGGGCTCGAGACCGGCCGAGCCGTGGGACATACAGGAGCTCATAAGCACAAAGACCAGACAGATGAGGATAGAGCACAGTGCGAGGCAAAGTCGACGAGCCGGCAGGGCGGGGGCATTCACGTACGATGTCGAGCGGTAGGGCTTGCCGTCGCGTCCGCCTTGGGGATGCGAAAAGAAGCGGTTGATATGGATGCCGGGTTGACGTGCGCCGTTGCGGCGCAGTTGCGGAACCTCGGCTTGGCGCTGTCGAGTGCGTGCGCCCAAGCGGCTATCTTGCTGCGCGCTTGCGCCCGTGCTCGGACGGCCACTCTGCCGTGTTCTGCTTGTCTGCTGCCGAGACGAAGACCTGGGTTGCTCTTGAGGGTGTTGCGGATTGCTGCTCGTGGCACTTCTAGGCGTCGGCGTGGTACGGCCAGCAAGGCGAACGCTTTGTCGCCGTTGATCACCGTCGTTGTATCCGTATGCCATTCGTACCGCCTTGTCTCATGTATAACCTGTCTATCCTACAAAAAAGATGTGCAACAAATGGGTCTGCGCGTCAAAAGCTCGGTAAACGGTACGAAAGGCGCAAAACACACGGCCTCAAAAACATCTCTATATGCGTCCGATGAGCGTACGCCCGTCGGACGGGCGGCAACAATGAGTGGCAAACCGTGCCGTTCGTCCCAAAAACGGCGCCGCTCGTTTTGCAGTTCTGCCTTCGGTCGAGCCACAAGCGGCGCTGCTGTGCCAAGGCCGTATCTTAAAGCCACGAAATAAAAGCGCGCGGCAAAACAGACCGCGCAAGGGGTGACGTCAAGGGGCGTCAATAAGGAAAGGAGGGGAACAATGGCGGACAAGAACGCAGAAGTTGCAGTCGAAGGTAACGGTGGCATGAAGAAAACGCTTTCGCTCTGGAACTTCTTCACCATCGGTTTCGGTGCCATCATCGGTACCGGTTGGGTTCTGCAGGTCGGCGACTGGATGGTCGTGGGCGGCGGTCCCGTTCCCGCTATGATCGCATTCCTCTTGGGTGCAATCTTCCTCGTGCCCGTCGGAGCTGTTTTCGGTGAGCTCACGGCTGCTATCCCCATCTCGGGCGGCATCGTCGAGTATGTCGATCGTAGCTTTGGTCGTACGCTGAGCTACATCACCGGTTGGCTCCTGGCCCTGGGCAACGGCATCCTGTGCCCGTGGGAGGCAATCGCCATCTCGACCCTCGTGTCCGAGATGTTCGGCAGCCTGCCCGGTCTTGAGTGGCTGCGTGCCGTCAAGCTCTATACCATCCTGGGCGCCGACGTTTACCTGTTCCCGACGCTGATCGCGCTCGGCTTTGCAGTCTACGTCATCTTCCTCAACTTCCGCGGTGCCAGCTCGGCCGCCAAGCTCCAGGCCTTCCTGACCAAAGCCCTGCTCTGCGGCATGCTGCTCGCCATGGGCGTCTCGCTGTTCACCGGCTCGCCGGACAACGCCATGCCCGTGTTCTCCCAGGTCACCGGCGCTGGCGGCGGCAAGGCCGCTACCGAGAGCACCAGCCTGTTCGCCGGCATCGTGTCGGTCCTGGTTCTGACCCCGTTCTTCTACGCCGGTTTCGACACCATTCCTCAGCAGGCTGAGGAAGCGGCCGAGGGCCTCAACTGGAACAAGTTCGGCAAGATCATCTCCCTGGCCCTGCTGGCCGCCGGCGGCTTCTACATGGTCTGCATCTACTCGTTCGGCACCATCCTCGACTGGCATGAGTTTGTTAAGAGCCCGGTTCCCGCGCTTGCCTGCCTCAAGGGCATCAACATGCTTCTGTACCTGGCCATGCTCGTCATCGCCACGCTTGGACCCATGGGCCCGATGAATTCCTTCTACGGCGCCACGAGCCGCATCATGCTTGCCATGGGTCGCAAGGGCCAGCTGCCCGAGAAATTCGCCGAGGTCGACCCCAAGTCCGGCGCTCCCAAGCTCGCCTGCGTCGTGCTGGGCGTCATCACCGTCATCGGTCCGTTCCTGGGCAAGAACATGCTCATTCCTCTGACCAACGTGTCGGCCCTCGCCTTCATCTTCTCCTGTGGCATGGTCGCCCTCGCTTGCCTGCGCATGCGCTTCACCGAGCCCGACCTGCCTCGTCCCTACGAGGTGCCCGGCGGCAAGTTTGGCATCGGCCTCGCTATCGCCGCCTGCGCCATCATCATCGGCCTGCTCGTGATTCCGTTCTCTCCCGCCTCCCTCAACATGGTGGAGTGGAGCATCGTGATCGGCTGGTTGGCTATCGGCCTGGCCCTCATGGCTTTCACCAATTCCCGCAAAAAGTAACGCCTAGCCGGGGCGGATCGGATGCGCGGAATCCTCTCTCCCGCGCACCGAACCCGGCACCACTTGGGTAGCTTTGTGAGGCCTTAACCCAACACGGCCTCGCCCACATATATGGATCCATAAGGAGGAACCATGTCCACTAAGTATGCAATCGTTGGCGGCAAGCTCATCGACGGTACCGGTGCCGAGCCGGTCGAGAACTCCCTCGTTCTCGTCGACGACAACGGCAAGATCGAGTACGCCGGCGCTATGCAGGACCTTCCCGAGGGCGTTGAGGTTATCGACGCCGCCGGTAAGACCGTCCTTCCCGGCCTGATCGACACCCACCTGCACTTCTCGGGCAACCTGACCGACGATGACACCGATTGGGTCATGCAGCCGCTCCTCGAGAAGCAGGCCGTTGCCGTCAAGCAGGCCTACGACTGCCTCACCCACGGCCTCACCACCGTCTGCGAGATCGGCCGCTTTGGTATCCAGATCCGTGACTGCATCGACAAGGGCGTCTTTAAGGGCCCGCGCGTTCTGGCCACCGGCCTCGGCTTCTGCCGCGTTGCCGGTCACGGCGACTCTCACCACTGCACCCAGGAGCTCAACAAGGAATCTCACCCCTGGGGCGACCAGGTCGACGGCCCTTGGGATCTGCGCAAGGCCGTCCGTCGTCGCCTGCGCGAGAACCCCGATGCCATCAAGATCTGGGCTACCGGTGGCGGCATCTGGCGCTGGGACTCCGGCCGCGACCAGCACTACTGCTCCGAGGAGATCAAGGCCGTGGTCGAAGAGGCAAAGATGGTCGGCATCCCCGTGTGGAGCCACTGCTACAACAACCACGCCGCTGCCTACGATTCCGTTCGCTTTGGCTGCGAGCAGCTGATTCACGGCTTCGATATCGATGAGCGCACCATGGACCTCATGGCCGAGCAGGGCACCTTCTTTACCCCGACGATCGCCTTCCTGCCCACCTGGTACGCCACCTATCCGCCCGTCTACGTCCCCGAGCTGCACGACAAGTACGAGGGCACCTTGGTCGAGAAGGAACTGCAGCGCAACTACGACTGCCTGCGCGAGGCCAAGAAGCGCGGCGTCGTCATGACGATCGGCTCCGACTCCTTCTCCTTCGTCACTCCGTACGGCACCTGCTCCATCGAGGAGATGTACGAGTTCGTCGACAAGATCGGCTTCACCCCGGTCGAGACCATCACCTGCGCCACCCTCAACGGTGCCAAGATGTGCCACATCGAGGACGAGACCGGTTCCATCGAGGCCGGCAAGTGCGCCGACCTGCTGGTCGTCAACGGTGACGTCGCCGCCGACATCCACGTGCTCAACACCGACAACATGGACGTCATCATGAAGGACGGCTGGATTGTCGAGGGCGGCACCTTCGGCGAGGCAAACAAGTACAGCGCCTAAGCTACCGTTCATCGATGGCTGGATGTAAAACACAGTATTTGAATGCATAATGCAATGGAGAGGGTCGCTTGCGGCCCTCTCCATTGCTATGGGGTGCGTCAGTAAGAAGGGGATGACGGTGGATCTCAATAGGCTGATTCTGGGCAAGAGTTACAACTCTACCAAGGTCTTTCGTACGGCCCAGCATGTGGTTCAGGCCATCCTACTTGGTGTCGTCGTTCCGGCGCTTATCTTGTTGCTTATCTGGGATTTAACCGATAACCCCAATCCCGTTCCAGGCGTTGTCGTCATTGCCGGCCTGGTCATGCTGTGCTTCTTCTTCTCGTATGTCTTTGTGGTCCCCGACGACCTCACATCGAGCGCAACCGACCGTACGCTTGCCATCGCATCAAAAATATTCGCCTACACGTCGCGCGGCCTTACGCCCGAAGCGGCCCTGGGCGCCTCTAAAATCATCCTGTCCGAGACCATCGCCTCGGCCATCTGCTTTACCGATGGCAGGCAGGTGCTGGCAAGCTGGGGCGAGGACTCGGCAAAGTGCCCTGCCGGAACCCCGGTGGTGCTCAAGACCACGCTCAACGTGATCGAGTCCGGCGAACAGAGTGTATTTTCGCGCGACGCCTCCAATGAGACGGGCGGCTATTTTCCCCGTCTGCGCGCCGGCATCGTTGCGCCGCTTACCGTGCGCGGGCATTGCGTGGGCACACTCGAGCTGTATTACCCCCGCCTGAGCAGCATCGATATGCGCCAGACGGCCCTTGCCTCGGGTTTTGCCGATCTCATCTCCACGCAGCTCGCCAGCTTTGAGCTTGAGCGCCAGGACGAGCTCACGGCCCGCGTTGAGCTTCGCGCCCTGCAGTCGCAGGTCGACCCGCATTTTCTGTTCAACACCATCAGCACTATCGTGTCGCTCGTTCGAACCGAGCCCGACAAGGCGCGATCGTTGCTGATCGACTTTTCCAACTACTATCGTCAGACGCTTTCTGACTCCGATACGCTCACCACGCTCGAGCACGAGGTGGAACAGGGCACTCGTTATATCA
>USHZ01000031.1 GCA_900554595.1 uncultured Collinsella sp.
AAATGGCCAATCGCGGCTCCATAGGTTAGACGATACCCGCAAAAAGTGCAATATACTGCGCCCAAAGTTAAGCCCCTGACCTGCGATTCCACACAAAGGATGGGAAAGTTTACGCAGGCACAGGGGCTATTTTGTGCTAATGAGACCCAAAAGTGGTGACTTAGGGGAATCTTTTAGGCGACGTTTTCGACCAGCTCGGCGACGATGGCGTCAAAGGCGGCAACCGGATCGTCGGCGCCGGTGATGGGACGGCCCACCACAATGTGGCTCGCACCGCGCTCGATAGCCTGGGAAGGCGTCGCCACGCGGGACTGGTCACCAAGGGCGGCACCCACCGGACGCACACCCGGAGTCACGATCAGGGCATCAGGGCCCAGCAGCTCACGCATGTCGTGAGCTTCCATCGGCGAGCACACAATGCCATCGATGCCGTTGGCCTGAGCGAGCTTTGCCAGGCGGGCGGCCTCCTCGGCCACGGGCGACTCGACGCCGATCTCGCTCAAGGCATCCTGATTCATGCTCGTGAGCACGGTGATGGCGACGAGCTTGGCGCGGTCCTCGCGCGCCTCCTCGGCACCCTCGCGGCAGGCAGCGAGCATGGCGCCCGAACCCAAGCCGTGAACCGAGAGCAGGTCGGCACCGGCAAGCGAGGCCGAACGGGCGGCACCGCGAACCTGATGCGGAATATCATGGAACTTAAGGTCAAGGAAGACCTTAAAGCCCAGGTCCTTAAAGGTCTTGACGATCTCGGGGCCCTCAGCGTAATAGAGCGTCATGCCCACTTTAAGCCAGGCGGCATGGCCCGAAAGCTCATGGGCGAGCTCAAGCGCACGCTCACGGTCACAGTCGAGGGCGACGATAACGCGGTCGCGGGCATCGGTCTCTAGCATTCGAAAGCACCTACCAGCTCGTTGATGTCCTTCACGCCCTGGGACTCGGCCCAGGCCTCGAGCTCGTGCGCAATCTTGAGCGAAGCGCACGGATCGACAAAGTTGGCCATTCCGACCGATACGCAGGTAGCGCCAGCCAGGATAAACTCGGCCGCGTCCTCACCGGTCATGACGCCGCCGACGCCATTGATGGGGATATCGACGGCCTGGGCAACCTCCCAGACCATACGAACGGCGATGTGGTGGCACAGCGGGCCCGAAAGACCGCCCTTGGGCTTGGCCACACGCGACTTGCGGGTGTGGACGTCGATGGCCATGCCCTGAATGGAGTTGATGACCGAAAGGCCGTCGGCGCCGGCGGCCTCGAGAGCCTTGGCGATCTCGGCGACGTTGACCGGTGCCATCTTCACAAACAGTGGCTTGTCGGTCACCTTGCGGCAGGCAGCCATGACGGAAGAGGCGCCCTCGGGTGTGGAGCCCATGGCGGCACCGCCGGCGGCAATGTTGGGGCAGCTCACGTTGATCTCATAGCCGGCAGCCCAGGGGCACAGCTCGACATACATCTCGAGCGCACGGACAAACTCGTCCACGGAATGACCGGCAACCTGGCAGATGACCTGGCAACCGTCCTTGGAGAGCTGCTCGAGCCACGGACCGGACTCGCGGGCGAAAGCGGCCACACCGGGGTTCTGCAGGCCCACGGAATTGATCATGCCGCCGGGAATCTCGGCCATGCGGGGTGCGGGATTGCCGGGCCAGGGCTCGGCAGCGCAGCCCTTGGTGGTGATGGCACCCAGCTGGGAGACATCGAAGAAGTTCTGGAACTGCCAACCGTAGCCAAAGGTACCGGCTGCGGTGTTGATGGGGTTCTGCATCTTGACGCCGCCGAAATCGACGGCCATGTTCACGGTACCCACTAGAAGACCACCACCTTGGAAGCATCAAACACGGGGCCGCACATGCAGGCGCCCTTCATACCGTCGACCGTCTCGACATTGCAGGTGTTGCAGGCGCCAAAGCCACAGCTCATCATGCGCTCGAGCGACACCTCGCAGTACACGCCAGCCTCGGCGGCAGCGGCGGCGACCTTCTTCATCATGACGGCGGGACCACAACTGGCGACGTAGTCGTAACCGCCCTCGCCGAGCAGCTCGGCGGCAGGATCGGTGCAGAAGCCGTGCGTGCCCAACGAGCCGTCGTCGGTGCACACGTTGACCGTGGCTCCCAGCGCGCGGAACTCATCGACGCCCACGGCCTTGGACGCGGTGCCAAAGCCCAGGCATACGTCAACGTCCACGCCCTGCTCGGCAAGCATGCCAGCCAGGCAGAGCACAGGCGGAACGCCAATGCCGCCGGCGACGAGCAGCGCCTTCCTGGTACCCTCGGGCACGAACCAGCCGCGGCCGCCAGGACCCAGCAAGTTGGAGGTGGAGCCAGGGGTCATCTGCGACAGACGGCGGGTATCATCGCCCACGACGGCGTACCACAGCTCGACGGTGCCGGCCTCGGCGTCGGCGCGATAGAAGCTCAGGGGCACGCGAAGCAGCGAGGAAGCATCGCCCGGCACGGCGATATTCACGAACTGACCGGGCTTGAGCGCACTTGCAAGCTTGGGGGCCGAGATAACGAGCGAGAAGATGCCGTCGGCGATCTCCTGGTTCGAGACGACCTCGAAGTCGTGCATGCGTGCAGTGGAAGGTGTGGGCATAGACGCTCCAATCCCCCATGCGGTTGCATGGTTCAGGCGAACAGAAAACGCGGCACCGCAAGGGCACCGCGCACAAAAGCGATAAGGCTATGCTAGCAGATGCAGCCGTCGGCAAGTGTCTGCTTACCGCCGACAAAAACATCGGTGGCACGACCGGTGAGCGTGCGGCCGGCAAAACCGGAGTTCTCGGCGCGCGACTCGTAACCGTCCTCGCCAACCGTCCAGGTGGCGGACGCGTCGAACACGGTCAGGTCGGCAACGGAGCCCGCCTTGACCTGAACCTGGTCCAGACCCAGAATCTCACGCGGCTTGATGGCCATGAGCTCGACCATGCGGCCCATGCTCATCTTGCCCGTGTTGACCAGCTCGGTGAGCACAAGCGACAGCGAGGTCTCGAGGCCGATCATGCCGAAGGGCGCAAGCTCGAACTCACGGGCCTTCTCCCACGGGGTGTGGGGAGCGTGGTCGGTGACGATGGCGTCGACGGTGCCGTCGATGACGCCCTGACGGATGGCCTCGGCGTCTTCAGCGGTACGCAGCGGCGGGTTGACCTTGAGCGAGGTGTTGTAAGTCTCGTCCAGGTCGTTCTCGGTCAGGAACATGTGATGCGGGGTGGCCTCGCAGGTGACCTGCACGCCAGCGGCCTTACCGGCACGCACGAGCTCCAGGCCATGGGCGGTGGAGATGTGCTGGATGTGCAGCTTGGCGCCGGTCAGCTTGGCGATCTCGATATCGCGAGCGATCTGCAGCTCCTCGCCTGCCGCCGGCCAGCCCTCGAGGGCCAGACGGGTAGAGACCTTGCCCTCGTTGATCTGGCCGTGGCCGACCAGGTCCTCGTCCTGGCAGTGGCTCATAAAGACCTTGCCGAACATCTTGCCGTAGTCCATGCAGCGACGGAGCATGCCCGCACCCTGCACGCCGCGACCGTCGTCGGTGAAGGCGACGGCGCCGTGGGCGACCATATCGCCCATCTCGGACATAGCCTCGCCCTTAAGACCGCGGGTCATGGCGCCAGAAGGATAGACGCGGCAGTGGCCGACCTCGGCAGCGCGGGACTTGACGAACTCAACGACGGTACCGTTATCGGTAACGGGGTCGGTGTTGGGCATGGCGCACACGCCGGTGAAGCCGCCCTTGGCAGCTGCGCGGGTGCCGCTCTCGATGTCCTCTTTGACCTCGTAGCCGGGCTCGCGCAGGTGGACGTGCATGTCCACCAGGCCAGGGACGAGATACTTACCGGAAAGGTCGCGGACCTCGGCTCCCTCGGCGGCGAGGTTCTCGCCGACCTCGGCAATCTTGTCGCCGTCAATCAGGACGTCAACGACACCGTCAAGCTCGACGGACGGGTCGACGACGTGGGCATTCTTAAGAAGCAAGGCCATTATCGGCACCTCCAAGCAGCAGATACAGGATAGCCATACGCACGCAGATACCGGCGTAGACCTGCTCCAGGATGACGGAGCGTTGCGGGTGGTCGGCCATATAGGAGTCGAACTCAACGCCGCGGTTGATGGGGCCCGGGTGGCAAATGATCGCGTCGGGCTTCATGAGCTTCTCACGGTCCTTGGTCAGGCCGAAGAGCTTGTGGTACTCGCGAATGGTCGGGAACGGGGCACCCTCGAGGCGCTCCTGCTGTACGCGCAGCATGTAGACGACGTCCAGCTCGGGCAGGACGGAATCGAGGTCGCTCGTCACGTGGTCGCAGCCCAGAACCTCGGGCGCCGGCGGCAGCAGCGTGCCGGGGGCGACGGCGTAGGTCTCGCAGCCCATGATCTTCAACGCGGGGATCAGCGAGCCGCAAACGCGTGAGTGGGCGATGTCGCCGACGACGGCGACCTTCAGACCGTGGAAGTCACCTTTGTGCTCCCAGATGGTGTACAGGTCGAGCAGGGCCTGCGTGGGGTGGTTGTGCTTACCGTCACCGGCGCAGATAACACTCGCGGGCGAATTCTGCGTGACGATGTAGGGAGCACCGGCATGCTTGTCGCGCACGACGATGCAATCGATCTTGTAGGCGTTGAGGGTCTCGACGGTATCGACGAGGCTCTCGCCCTTGACCGTGGAGGTAGAGGAGCCGCCGAAGTTGAGGCTGTCGGCCGAAAGACGCTTCTCGGCGAGCTCGAAGGAGCTACGGGTACGCGTCGAGGGCTCATTGAACATGTTGACGATGGTCTTGCCCTTGAGCGTGGGGACCTTCTTGATGGCACGCTCGTTGACCTCGGAGAACGCCTTGGCGGTCTCGAGGATGAGCTTGATGTCCTCTTCGGAGTACTCGGTAATGTCGATCAGGTGCTTATGGTTGAACGCCACGGTACTACTCACCTCCCAGCGGCGCGGAGCCCACGTGGGAACCCGGCGCGACGTCGTTGATCTCGACGGCGGTACGGCCGTCGACTTCCTTCATATATAGGTGCACGTTCTCCTCGTGCGACGAGGGAACGTTCTTGCCGACAAAATCCGGCGAGATAGGGAGCTCGCGGTGACCGCGGTCAACGAGAACTGCCAGCTCGACTCGGCTCGGACGGCCCAGGTCCATAACGGCGTCCAGAGCGGCGCGGATGGTGCGACCCGTGTACAGGATGTCGTCCACCAGCACGACGCGCTTGCCGTCGACGCTGAAGGGAATGTTGGTAGCGTGGATCGCGGGAGCGAAATTGGTCGCATAGTCATCGCGATAGAAGCTGATGTCCAGGCTGCCGAGCGGAACGTCGACACCCTCGATCTCCTTGATCGCCTCGGCGAGCTTCTTTGCCAGAAGGTCGCCGCGCGTGACGATGCCGACCAGAGCGAGGTCTTCACAGCCCTCGTTGCGCTCGAGAATCTCGTGCGCGATGCGGGTCATCGCTCGGTTGACGGCGGTCTCGTCCATGATGACCGCCTTGGGGGAAGTCGTGCCCATCGATCTCCTTCCTCACATGTCTTGACTGCTGACACAGTCAAAAAAATAGATGCCCGACCGCTCAAAGCGGAACCAGACACCCACAGGAAGTACTGCTCATTGACAGCTATGTAATTCCATGTGGGTATCTCGTACCCCTTTAATGGTCAAGGCATAGTGTAGCCAACATCGGGCTCAATTGCGAGCATAAATACTAGTCAATCCGTAAACGGAGCCAATCGCTCCATAAACCTATATATATTTGTGGGACGCGCTTGAAAACCTTGTTGCGAGCTGGCATAATCCCCTCTGCTGCACGCAAATCGGATCTACGTCCAGGGCCGTGGCGTGGGCACTATCGCCAAAAGAGAAATATCTCTGTGTAGATTGCGCACAGAGACATGCTTCTGTGCTATAGTTCAGGCTTGTTTGTTAACGCGACATGTTCGTTTGTCGCCCAAGGAGGGTCAGTTATGTCCAAAGTTTGCGAAGTTTGCGGTAAGCACCCCGTTGCCGGTCGCTCCATCAGCCACTCTCACCGCGTCACCAACCGTAAGTTCCGCCCCAACATCCAGCGCGTCTACGTCGTCGTCGATGGTCACCGTCGCAAGATGAACGTTTGCTCCACCTGCCTCAAGTCCGGCAAGGTTGCGCGCTCCTAAATAAGGTCTTACCAACAAGTACCTCGGACTCTCCGGGTCAAAGACCTCGCGTTCACATAGAACTTACCAAAGGCGTCCTCCCCTACGGTGGGCGCCTTTTTGCACTCATTGGGGACAGACTTACATGAGTGTTTGCAGATGTCAAAGGGATCGTAGCCCAGCTGATATGCCTTGTAGCTTGACCTGCGCCCAATAATTGAGGTGATGCGGCAGGCGGATCGTTTTGTTAAAACGCTTCAGTATATTGAAGCGTTTTAGTGTGCCTTTTACAGGAATCTTACCGTTCGCCGAATAATTTCTTGCTATCATGCAAGGCGTAGGGTAAATCTCCGATCGCAAGGAGACACAAATGGTGAAAAAGTCACCGGAAAACACTACTCCCGCAATTGTGGACAACGTAGAGGCGCTTGAGGCCAAGCTCGCTCAGATGCGAGAGGCCCAGGCGCTTTTTGCTACGTACACGCAGGAGCAGGTCGACAAGATCTTCTATGAGGCCGCCATGGCCGCCAACAAGGCTCGTATCCCGTTGGCGAAGATGGCCATCGAGGAGACCGGCCGCGGCGTTCTTGAGGACAAGGTCATCAAGAACCACTACGCCGCAGAGTACATCTACAACGCTTACAAGAACACCAAGACCTGTGGTGTCCTGGAGCGCGACGAGGCCTACGGCATCACTAAGATCGCCGAGCCCATCGGCATCGTGGGCGCCGTCATCCCGACGACCAACCCCACCTCCACCGCGATCTTCAAGACGCTGATCAGCCTGAAGACCCGCAACGCCATCATCATCTCCCCGCACCCGGCTGCTGCCAAGTGCACCATCGCCGCCGCCAAGCTCGTTCTTGACGCTGCCGTCAAGGCTGGCGCCCCCGAGGGCATCATCGGCTGGGTCGACGTCCCCTCCATCGAGCTGACCAACATGGTCATGCGCGACGTCGACATCATCCTCGCCACCGGTGGCCCGGGCATGGTCAAGGCCGCCTACTCCTCGGGCAAGCCCGCCCTGGGCGTCGGCGCCGGTAACACCCCGGTCGTCATCGACGACACCGCCGACGTGCTGCTCGCCGTCAACTCCATCATCCACTCCAAGACCTTCGACAACGGCATGATCTGCGCTTCCGAGCAGTCCGTGACCGTCATCGACACCATCTATGACCAGGTTAAGGCCGAGTTCCAGAAGCGCGGCTGCTACTTCGTCAAGCAGGGTGCCGAGATGGAGGCCCTGCGTGCCGCCATGTTCAAGAACGGCGCTCTCGACCACCGCATCCCCGGCATGGCTGCCGCCAAGATCGCCGAGCTCGCCGGCATCGAGGTTCCCGCCAAGACCAAGATCCTGATCGCCGAGGTCACTTCCACCGACCCCGCCAAGGAGGAGTTCTCCCACGAGAAGCTCTCCCCGGTCCTGGCCATGTACCACGCCAAGGACTTCCAGGAGGCCGTCGACAAGGCCGAGCACCTGGTGCTCGCCGGTGGCCCGGGCCACACCGCCTCTCTGTACGTGCACCCCGCCCAGGCCGAGAAGATCAGCCTGTTCGAGCACGTCATGAAGGCCTGCCGTATCGTCATCAACACCCCGTCCTCGCACGGCGGCATCGGTGACCTGTACAACTTTGGCATGAAGCCGTCTCTGACCCTGGGCTGCGGCTCCTGGGGCGGCAACTCCGTCTCCGAGAACGTTGGGGTGAAGCACTTGATCAACGTTAAGACTGTGGCCGAGCGCCGTGAGAACATGCTGTGGTTCCGCGCTCCCGAGAAGGTCTACTTCAAGAAGGGTTCCACGCCCGTCGCCCTCGACGAGCTCGGCACCGTCATGGGCAAGAAGCGCGCCTTCATCGTCACCGACCAGTTCCTCTTCAAGAATGGCAACACCCGCGCCATCGAGGCCAAGCTCGACGAGATGGGCATCGCCCACGACTGCTTCTACGACGTCGAGCCCGATCCGTCGCTGCAGTGCGCACGTCGCGGCGCCAAGCAGATGGCTCTCTTTGAGCCGGACGTCATCATCGCCGTCGGCGGTGGCTCCGCTATGGACGCCGGCAAGATCATGTGGATGATGTACGAGCACCCCGAGTGCAAGTTTGAGGACATGGCCATGGACTTCATGGACATCCGCAAGCGTATCTTCACCTTCCCCGAGATGGGCAAGAAGGCCTACTTCGTCGCCGTCCCGACCTCCTCGGGTACCGGCTCCGAGTGCACGCCGTTCGCCATCATCACCGACAAGGAGACCGGCATCAAGTGGCCGCTCGCCGACTACGCGCTGCTCCCCAACATGGCTATCGTCGACGCCGACAACTGCATGACCGCCCCGCGCGGCCTGACCGCTGCCTCCGGCATCGACGTCATGACCCACGCCATCGAGTCCTATGTCTCCATCATGGCTTCCGACTACACCAAGGGCCTCTCCGAGCGCGCTGCCAAGCTCGTCTTTGAGAACCTGCCCTCCAGCTTCACGAACGGCGCCAAGGACCCGCATGCCCGCGAGGAGATGCACAACGCCTCCTGCATGGCCGGTATGGCCTTCGCCAACGCCTTCCTGGGCCTCAACCACTCCATGGCCCACAAGCTCGGCGCCTTCCATCACCTGCCCCACGGCCTCGCCAACGCCGTCATCCTGACCCGCGTCATGCGCTACAACGCCGCCGAGGCCCCCGTCAAGATGGGTACCTTCTCCCAGTATCCTTATCCCAACGCGCTGCACAACTACGCCGAAATCGCCAAGTACTGCGGCATCGAGGGCAAGGACGACAAGGAGGTCTTCGAGAACTTCATCACGAAGCTCGAGGAGCTTAAGGACTTCATCGGCGTCAAGAAGACCATCGCCGACTACGGTGTCGACGAGAAGTACTTCCTCGACACCCTCGACGAGATGACCGAGCAGGCATTCAACGACCAGTGCACCGGCGCTAACCCGCGCTACCCGCTCATGAGCGAGATCAAGGAGCTCTACCTGGACGCCTACTACGGCCGCGAGCCTCAGGATTACGCCGTCTGCTAGTTTTAGCACGGTTTTTTACGGCGGGGGTGCACGGGTGTTTCACACACCCCCGCCGTCGCTTCTATCGCATCGTTGAAAGGATGCAACCATGCTGCTACCCGATTCTAAGACCGAGCTCGTCCGCCGTGGCAACAAGGTCGTTTACGACCTGGGCGACAAGATCGTTAAGGTCTTCAACGAGACCAAGCCCGTCTCCGACGTGTTTAACGAGGCTTTGAATCTTGCCCGCATCAATGAGTGCGGCATCCGCAGCCCCAAGGCTCTCGAGGTTTCCCAGCTCGAGAACGCCAACGGCTGGGCGCTCGTGACCGAGAAGGTCCCGGGTACCACCCTTGCCGAGAAGATGACTGCCGAGCCCCAGCGCTTCGGTGAGTACCTCGAGATGTTCGTCGACCTCCAGATTGAGATCCACGGCTACACCTCCCCGCTGCTCAACCGCCAGCGCGACAAGTTCGCCCGCATGATCGACAGCCTTGATCAGCTCAATGCCACCACGCGCTACAACCTTCAGGAGCGTCTGGACGGCATGACCAAGGAGTTCAAGGTCTGCCACGGCGACTTCAACCCCTCCAACGTCATCGTCGGCGACGACGGCCAGCTCTATGTGTGCGACTGGGCACACGCCACCCAGGGCTCCCCTGCTGCCGACGTTGCCACCACCTACCTGCTCTTTGCTCTCAACAGCAAGGACCAGGCCGAGGCCTACCTGGAGCTCTACTGCGACCGCGCCGACATGCCTATGCAGGTCGTGCGTCAGTGGACGAGCATCGTCGCCGCTTCCGAGCTCGCTCGTAAGCGCAACGTGAACGATGAGTTCCTGAAGAACTGGATCGACGTCGTCGATTATCAGTAATATCTGAGCGATTCATTTCGCATCGGAGGCACAAAGGAAAAACCCCGCAGCTCGCATGGGCTGTGGGGTTTTTCCTTTTAGCGATTGTGCACGCCGACAAGATAAAAGGACGGCCCTGCATCTCCCCGAACTGGAGATATGCAGGAACGTCCTGCATATCGAACTAAAAGCGAAATCGTCGATTAACGACGGGCAGCTTTCACAAGCTCGGAAACCTTGGCGACGACCTCGTCGATCGCCACGTCCTCGCGCTCGCCCGTGGCACGATCCTTGAGCTCGACGGTGCCGTTCTTAAGGCCACGCTTGCCGAGCACCACCTGATACGGGAAGCCCATAAGGTCGTTGTCGGCAAACTTAAAGCCGGGACGCTCATCGCGATCATCGACGACGACCTCGATACCCTCGCTGCAAAGACCATCAACGATCTGCTCGCAGACGGAAGCGCACTCCTCCTTCTTGGGGTCGAGCGGAATCACCGCAACCTCATACGGGGCAACGGAGACCGGCCAGACGATACCGTGCTCGTCGTTGTGCTGCTCCACGACGGCAGCGAGCGAGCGGGACACGCCCACGCCGTAGCAACCCATGATGAGCGGCTTCTCCTTGCCGTCCTCATCCATAAAGGTGGCACCCATGGCCTCGGAGTACTTGGTGCCCAGCTGGAAGACCTGGGAAACCTCGATGCCGCGGGCAGCAGAGAGCGGCTTGCCGCAGTGCGGGCAAGGATCGCCGGCAACGACAGTAACCAGGTCGGCCCACTCATCGACGGTAAAGTCGCGCTCGGGGCAGGCACCGGTAAAGTGATAATCAACCTCGTTGGCACCGCAGGCCCACTGCTTGGACTCACGCAGGCTCTCATCGCAAACCAGACGGATGCCCTCGGGCAGGTTGACCGGTCCGATAAAGCCCTTGTGCAGACCGTTCGCCTGAAGCTCCTCGTCGGTCATCATACGATAGCCCTTGCCAAAGACATGCTCGGCTTTACAGTCATTGAGCTCGTGGTCGCCCGGGACAATGGCCACGACCGGCTTGTCCTCGGCGTCGATCAACGCCAGCGACTTGCGCGTACCGTTCTCGGGGAAGCCAAAGAACTTGGCGACGGCCTCGATGGTGCCCATACCCGGAGTCTCGACCTTGGTAAGCGTGCCGTCGCCGGGGCCCTCGGTCACAACGACCTTGGTGCTTGCAGCCTCGTCATCGGCAGCAAAGCCGCAGTCGTCGCAGTAGACGAGCGAGGCCTCACCGGCGTCGGCCAGAGCCATGTACTCGACGGAGGTGTCGCCGCCGATCTCGCCGGAGTCGGCGACAACGGGCAGAGCCTTGATGTAGCAGCGCTCGCAGATGTTAGCGTAGGCCTGCTTCATCTTGTCGTACTCCTCCTGCAGACTCTCCTGCGTGGCAGAGAAGCTGTAGGCGTCCTTCATGATGAACTCACGGCCGCGCATCAGGCCAAAGCGGGGACGGAACTCATCGCGGAACTTATCCTGAATGTGGTACAGGTTGACGGGCAGCTGCTTATAGGAGCGCAGCTCGTTGCGCACCAAGGCCGTGACGGTCTCCTCGTGCGTGGGGCCCAGCACAAACTCGCGACCATGACGGTCGTCAAAGCGCACGAGCTCCTTGCCATAGGCATCGATGCGGCCGGACTCACGCCACAGCTCGGCATCGACCATGATGGGCATCATGAGCTCCTGGGCGCCGGCGGCGTCCATCTCGTCGCGCACGATGTTCTCGATCTTACGAATCGAGCGCCAAGCGAGCGGCAGGTAGGAATACAGACCGGCGGCCTCCTTGCGGATCATGCCGGCACGGAGCAGCAGGCGGTGGCTGGCGAGCTCAGCGTCCGCCGGATCCTCTTTAAGCGTCGGCGCATAGAGCTTAGACATATACATTGCTCGGGTCATTTATTTCTCCTCAATAAGCTTGTCGACCTCGGCCATAAGCGCGTCGACAATTTGATCCTCAGCTACTTTACCAATGATCTGGCCATGCGAAAAGAGCAGGGCCTGACCACGTCCGCAAGCAACGCCCAGGTCGGCATCAGAAGCCTCACCGGGGCCATTAACGGCACATCCCATGACGGCAATCGAAAGCGGCGCGGTATAGTTCTTAAGCCGCTCCGTCACTTCCTCGGCGATAGGAATCAGGTTAACCTGACAGCGGGCGCACGTGGGGCACGAGACAATCTCGGGACCGCGACGACGCAGGCCCAGCGACTGCAAAATTCCCCAGGCGACCGGCGGCTCCTCAACAGAATCGGCCGTGAGCGAGACGCGCATGGTGTCACCGATACCCTCAGACAGCAGAATACCAAGGCCCACCGAGCTTTTGATGGTGCCCTGCAGCTTGGTACCCGCCTCGGTTACGCCCAGGTGAAGCGGAACGTGGGGAATCTCACGGGACAGGGCTCGATAGGTATCGAGCGTCGTTTGCACGCTATGGGCCTTGGCCGAAAGCACAATGTTCGTAAAGCCGCGGTCTTCAAAATGCTTGACGAAACGCTCGCTCGACATCACGAGTTTTTCGGGCTGCGTGAGGTCGTCGCGCTCTGCGATATCCTGCTCAAGCGAACCGGCGTTGACGCCGATACGAATCGCACAGCCCGCGGCACCCGCAGCATCGATCACCGCGTCAACCTTGGCCCAATCGCCGATATTGCCGGGATTGATGCGCAGCTTGGAGGCACCGGCCTCAACGGCACCAATAGCGAGCTTATGGTTAAAGTGGATATCGGCGACAATCGGCACCGGAGACTCGGCGCAGATGGTGCGGAAACCCTCAAGCGCGGCCTCGGTGGGCACGCTCACGCGCACGATATCGCAGCCAGCCTGCGCCAACGCGCACACTTGCGCAAGCGTTGCCTGGGCATCGGCGGTATCGGTGCAGGTCATGGATTGGACCACCACCGGCGCGCCGCCACCGATCTGCACGCCGCCCACATGCACGGGACGCGTCAGCTCGCGAGGCAAAGGATGGGATAAAGACAATCCAAACACTCCCCTACAGAATAAATCGAAGGATGTCGGAACGAAGCATATAGACAAACAGCAGCGCAAAGAGCGCGATGCCCACATAGCTCACAATCGTCTGGACCTTGAGAGGTAGCTCGCGGCCCGCAATCTTTTGAATGATCTCGATGACCAGCTTGCCGCCATCGAGTGGTGGGATGGGCAGCAGGTTCATAAAGCCAAGCGAGAACGAAATGAGGGCGGCAAACGAAAGGAACGTGGCAGGGCCGGCAGCAGCAGCCTGTGAAGACATAACGCTAATACCCACGATCGAAGAGGACTGATCGAGAATCTCCATCGTATGCTGCGGCTGGAGCAGGCGCATCACGCCCTCCGCAGTCTGCACGACATAGGAGAACGACAGGCGAGCCGACGTGATGGGGCCCAAACGGACCACCTGCGTAGAGGCATACACACCTAGGCGCTCGTCCTCTTTGAGCGAAACCGTGGTCGAGTGCTGCTTGCCGTCACGCTCGTACTCAATGGCGATATCGTCCTTACCGGCAGCCTTGCCGATGGCATCGTAAACGTCCATCCAGGTAGAGCACGATACTCCGTCAACCGAAAGGATCGCGTCGCCGCCCTCGATACCCGCCTTGGCGGCAATAGAACCCTCGTCAACCTGACCGATCACGTTGGTATCCATCGGCACGGTGACACCCGCAATAGAGTAGATGCTCATAAGCAGCAAAAAGCCCGTCAGGATATTGACGAGAATGCCCGCGAGCAGCATAAAGGCGCGCTTGAGAAAACCCTGGCCCAGATAGGTATGCGAACGCTCTTGCGCAAGGAACTCGGCTTCGCCGCACGGCAGCTCCCACACATCGCCCTCGGTAGTCGCATGCTCTCGATCGAAACGGCGGCCGTCAAAGGTGGTGTAACCCGCCGCATCTCGTGGCAGCGTCTGATACTTGGTGGGATAGTAGCTCGGCGAGGGCTTCTCCCCTTCCTCATACCAAGGCGCGATAGAGCCCCAACCCAAGAGCAAGGCGCATGCCTCGAGCACAACCTCCTCGGATAGCTCGAGCTCGACAGCAAGGTCGGCCACGGTCACGCGACCATGACGATAGATAGCCGCGAGCACGCGATCGGCACACGAGACGTCGGTCGGATCCATACCGCAGATGGCAGCGTAGCCACCCAGCAGCAGCGGGGTCACGCCGAACTTGGTTCCAATGCGACGCGACGTGTAATGGATGTCAAAGCGGCACGGCAGGCCCAAAAAGAACTCGGTCACACGGACGCCGCAGGCACGCGCCGCCAAAAAGTGGCCGCCCTCGTGCAAAAACA
>USHZ01000032.1 GCA_900554595.1 uncultured Collinsella sp.
CTTCGTCGTAGGTTTGTCCCACCTTGCCATCGGTGTTCTCTACATAGAGCACGCATCTGCCGTTGTTGCTTACGCTAAACGATGCCGGGCCACAGCCTGCCGCGCCCACGGGCTTCGTTGCAAATGCCGATGCGCCTCGCGTCCAAGTAATATGCTGCAGTTGCTCGTTGACGGTTGCCAAAAAGCCCGAATGTTGTGGCCACGGCACCGCATGGGGTACCGTGGCGTCCGGCGGCATAACGCCCCAGCCCGCAATGGACTGGCCAATCACGGCGTACGATGCGCAGCCGCAACCGTCTGCGGTCTCGTACGCAACGGGCACCACCATTTTACCGTTGATATTCTCGGGCTCGCCCAGCTCGATACTCGACGGTGCCTGCGGAAAGCGGAGAACTTGGCGGAACGTCAGGCTGTCGCCCAAATCATCCGACCACAGGGTGAAGCACTCCAGCGCAACCTCAGCCTCGCTGCCGAGCGCCTTTTCTGCGGTGGTTCCGCGGCGGTGGAGGTAGGCACCCGACAGGCGCCCGTCGACCAGCGTCTTGCCCACCGTGATACGCGGGCACTGCAGGCAATGGTAGCCATCCTCTTGCAAGCGGCCGCGCGAGATGCTGCGCCATGACGTATGCGACACCACGCGAACTCCGTCGTTGCTTATGCGCAGGCGCACGACGGACAGTATGCCGGATGTGCTTGCCGTATCGAAAAGGGTACTATCGCCGTCGCGTCGCTCGCCCGAGACCAGCAACGCGTAGGCGTCCCGGTTTCCTCTTCCGTCCGCATATTCCACCACGTCGAAGTCGTAATCGTATATGCCGTCGCGCTCCACGTCGCCCTCGCCAAACCCAAGGGGAAAGTCCACGGGCGCGGGAGCGGACCACGTGCCGTTTGCCTTTGTGTGCACCACCAGGCGCGAGCGGCCATTGTCGCCGTAGCGCACCGAGGCGATACGGAACAGGCATTCTACGCCGGCAATCATTGCCAGCTTCATGTGAGCTTCGCTGAGCACGCCAGTAAACAGCACGTTGTCGTTCGAGGGCTTGATACCGCCACGCTCGTCTTCCGACACGCCGGCAGAATTGGCGTTGGGGTCCGCAACGGCGTTCGTTGCCTGACCGATGTAGGTGTACTCGTACATCGACGCGGCGTTTTCGTCGTTTTCCATCAGTGCGTGGACGAAATGCTCAACCTGTCCCGTGTCGTCGCTCTCCGCGTCTGCCTCGAGCTCAATGCGCGTGACCGCCCGGTCCCAATCGCGTCCGACAGGCGCGACGTTTATCGCGGTGGCTGCAACCTCGGCGCGTGCGAGTAGCTCGGCGTTGGTGACGATGGTGGCAGATGCGATAAATTGCGGCACACCACCTGCCTCGGCGTTGCCGGCCGAGCCGAAGCAGGCGTTCAGCGTATAAGGCGTATCTCCACCCAATGCGAGCTCAGAGCGCTGGAGCACATACTGGTCGCCATTGTTCACCGACATATTCCACGAATCGATGAGTGTGGGCCACGACCCCGACCAAGCCTTGGTGGTCCACTTGAACATTACGAACTGGAGTATCACATCGACATCGACGTCTGCACCTACGCGCAGTCGCGGAAGCTGGTGTCCATCTGCCTTCTCGTACCCAATGAACAGCGTGAGGGATGCGGCACCGCGCACGGCAGACGAGGCGACGCCTGCAACGCCGGCGCCAAAGGTGACGGCGAGTCCGATTTGGATGGTGAATGAGCCCGAGGTGTTTGAATAGTCGAGCGATATGTTTTTGAAAAACGCTGCGCCGCTGCCGTGCGTGTGGGCACCCACGGCGAGCGCCAGCTTCGCCAGCACCCAGGGGTTGACGTTTAGGAAAAAGGGCACCGGTCCTAGGGTAAACTGCTCGGTCCAGTTGAGGTCGGTTCTTACCTGGAAGAGGGCCTTAATATTGCCGTATGCGGGGTCGTTGTTGTCACCCCAGGTTTTGCCCACCCAATCGTAGGCGAGTGAGCCGTACAGCTGTGTGGCGATATCCATCGTGAACAGCGGCGTGCAATGGTGGCGAAGGAGCTTGGTGTTTCTTGGATCGGTGCCCGAACCGGCGCTCATCCTCTTGTACTGATTCCACTTCCCCTCCATCTCGTCGAGGTAGCGGTTTGCCTGCTTGGCGCCCGACTCACGCGGCGATTTCTTCCAGTACTCCGGATCAGGGTTGCCCGAATCGTTCATGTAGCTGGCTGGTTTGTATCCTCCGCCAAACAGCACGTACCCGGCAAAAGAGAAATCGAACAAAATGGGGAACGAGGGCATCCAGCACGTGAACTTATTGCCGCCGATGCCGGGAAACGCCGCCGGAAAATCAAACGGAGTGATCTCTTGGTCCATGGTAGTGGGGACGATAGTGGTCGAGCCCGATTCTGCCTTTGCGGCCGGCGCGGTGACAACGGCCATGGGGGATGAGAGCGTGTAGGTTTTGCCCTGGTAGTCGAGCACAAAGCGCAGCTTGCATCCTTCTTCCAGAAGGCCTGATGCCGCGTCGAGAAACTTGTCTTCGAGTGTGAACGTCGCCAGATTATCCGCGCCCGATGCGCTGGCCTTGATCTGACCGATCTGCGTGACGGTTTCGGGTGAGCTGCCCGCGGCAGGCGTCACTTTGTTGATGCGCAGCGTTGCCTGTCCGCCCTGTGGCAGATGTGCCTGCACGGTAAAAGCATGCGTATCGGGCTGCTCGTTTGCCGTGTCGTCCTTTGGCAATGCCATGAACGTGGCTTCAGCGTACTGGATGTCCCATTCGTCGAATGTGAGCTGGCGGAAGTACGGCTCGCCGTCGGAAAGCGGACGTGTGGGCGCGGTTATGGCGGTGCCGCCCTGGATACGCGCAAGGGGAATCTCGACATCACGGTAGCCCGCCATGCTAATGGAGATGCCGCCGTTAAAGTCGTACGCGTCGAGAAGCGTTGCCTCGTCCACGTAGCCTTCCGAAAGAGGGGCGACCTCAA
Organism: uncultured Collinsella sp.; assembly: GCA_900554595.1. GTDB lineage: Bacteria > Actinomycetota > Coriobacteriia > Coriobacteriales > Coriobacteriaceae > Collinsella. The sequence continues at coordinate 2,971 of USHZ01000032.1, forward strand.
AGATGGCCGTGCCCTCGTCGTCGGTCGTGGCGGAGAGCTGCTTGCCCGCGGCATAACGCGACGCGAGCGTGACCTGGGCACCTGCGATGGGCGTATTCTTGTTGGCGACGTCGACCACGACCACACCAAACATGGTGCGCGAGAGAACGAGCACCTTGAAGGGGTCTTCTTCGTCGGCATAGGCCGCGGTGGGCGCGAACGGCAGCAGGAAGGCATTTTCGCTTCCCGGCACGCGAGGCAACATAATGCTCGCTAGCGAGGACGCTCCAGCAACAAGTAACGAACGGCGATCAAGCATCTTGGGCTCCCATCCCGCAAATATCGGTGGAAATAATCCAATTTTGCGAGAAGACGCTTCGTGGCGGTAGTGCCGTTCAAGGGTCAAAATGTCCAAATTGATCGAGCGAAGCGCCGGGTTCCGGAACGCGTTCGATGCGCTTGGCAGCCCGGTCGCTAACGCAACATGTGCGCGACCAGCTCGGCGCGTGTGCCGATGCCAAGCTTTGCGTATACGCCGGATAGACGGTTTTTGACGGTGCCCGGCGATACTCCCATATGGCGTGCGATTTCGGCGTTGGTCCATCCGCGGCAGGCGAGCATGGCCATGGTGAATTCCGTGGTCGTTAGATCGTCGGCCACGTCCTCGCCCGAATCGGGGTTGTGGATGCGCCGCCAGCCGTAGCTGAAGCGGTACGTGATCTCGATGATGCGCGCGAAGTCGTCAGGGTATTGCGTTTTTAGGCACGCCTCGATGAGCCCCTGTAAAAGGCCGTGGTGCTCGCCAATGAGCTCGATAAGGCCGTCGGGACGCGCAATGTTCCAAGCGGTTCCGAAATGCGTCCTTGCGGCGTCGACGTCCTTGAGGCTCATGCAGGCCATGGAAGCTGCCAGGTGCAGGAACAGCTCCGAGATGGGATAACTTCCCTGTTTCATGATCAGGGCATTTTCCGCCATGCCCAGACTGCGGCCGTATTCTCCGCGCAGATACAAGGCGTGCGCCATCACGTAGCTGGCGAACAGGCGCAGGCCTTCGGGCAGATGCGCCGCAAGCGGATAAAACTCTTCGGCGGAATACGGGGAAGGCAAGTGCAGCAGGACGCTCGCGGCGGAGGCGAACAGGATATGCATGGCGTGGACGGCGGGCGATTCCTCGTCAGTTGGCGTATCGAGGATGCCCGCAAGGCAACGGCGGGCACCGGCGATACGGTTGAGCGACAGGCTGGCATATCCGCAGATAAAGCATGCGGAATAGCGCAGTGCGGGGTCGGTGGCGTCAAGATAGGGGTGCGCTGTCTCGGCGGCGAGGGTGGCCTGTCCGCGAAAGTACAGCGCTTCTGCCGTGGCGATGGTGCGTGAATCGGGGTCGGAAATGCTTGCAACCGCAGCGTCAATCTGCCCCGGCACAAAGGCGGTGCACATCAACGGCATGGGAACGCATGGGTAGCCATCGCAGTCCATTTTCCATCTCCCAACAGCTGGCAACACTAGCAGCAATTGTACTCCTGTTACTCGGGACTGGAATTTGTGGGCATCGCCTACGATGATGCCGAACGTGTAAAGGAAGAGTCTGTTGGTGATGCTCCCGAAGTGGTTGTCGAAGCCTGGCTGACCTCGACATTAGGAAAAATTGCCACCCCTGCAAAAAGCTCTGATGCAGCGATGGGAAACACATCTTCTGGGCATTCCGTCGTCTCCAGCCAGCGCTGGACTGCTGCTGTCGCCTGCGCGTTGGCGAGTGGGGCGTGGGGACCGTCCGGCGACCAGCGGTGACGGGCGAGCCCTGCCGCGTGCGTGGGCCTCCATCGGCGTAGACCCATGACCCGCATGGCATCGGAGAAGTCCACCATGGCGTCCAGGACCTTACCGTCCGGCACGTCCAGCCTAGCGGCTCTCTTGAACCCGAGGTCGAAGGGGGGCGTTGTACAAGGCATATGGGGACGAGTGGAAGTGGATCAAAAGAGCGTTACTTGACGTTTCATGCATAATGCCAACCGCCCCGCGACATCACGTTCGCAGCGCGCAGGGGCCGGAGAATCTTCGCTATGAGAGTTGACGTCTAATACCTTGCATCGTATAGTGTATATAGCATAGTATATGACGAGAGGAGGTGTGCGGATGGAGGCACAGATGAAGCGCGGCTTCCTGGAGGCCTGCGTGCTCGCGGCCATCTCCGGCGAGGAGTCCTACGGCTACCAGATCGTGAAGGACGTACCGGCGAGCATGGGGCTCACGGAGTCGACGCTCTACCCGCTACTCAAGCGCCTGGAGAAGGCCGGGTGCATCACGGCGCGCTCCGCCGAGCACAACGGGCGGCTGCGCCGGTACTACCGCATCACGGACGACGGGCGAGCGCGCATCGAGGAGTTCCTGGCCGAGTGGCCGTCCGTACGGGAGATTTACGCATACGTTGAGGGGGCGCACCATGACGCGCGATGAGTTTCTGGGCCGGTTGGGCGAGCTGCTCGCCTGCCTGCCGGCCGAGCAGGTGGAGGAGACCAAGGCGTTCTATGCGGAGGCCATCGCCGACCGCATGGAGGACGGTATGAGCGAGGAGGAGGCCGTGGCCGCCATGGGCACGCCCGGCGAGGTGGCGGAGGCCACGCTCGACGACCTGCCCGCCGTGCCGCGCGCGATCGCGAGGACGCGCCGGCGCAGCACCGCGCTGCTGTGGGTGCTGACCATCGTGGGCTCCCCGGTGTGGGTGCCGCTGCTCGCCGCCTTCGCCGCCGTGGCCGTCACGGTCTATATCTGCATCTGGGTGCTGGCGCTCTGCGTGTGGATCGTCGCGGCGGCACTCGGGGGCGTGGGCGTAGTTGAGCTCCTGCTTGCCGTAAGCGGCGTCACCATCGGCCACTTCCCGTACGCCCTCGTCTCGGCGGGCGTGGGGCTCGGCCTCGTCGGCGTGGCGCTCTTCGTTGGTGCTGGCGCTTGGGCCGCCTCAAAACAAATTGCGCGCCTCTCGGCGCTCTGGGCGAGGAAGGCCGCCTCGCCCTTCTGGAAGGGTAAGGGCGAGAAGGGCGGCGCTGCCGCGCATCTTGCGGCGTAGAAAGGAGTGAGTACCATGACCAGCGCGAAGAAGATCTACCTCGCCGTGGCGGGCGGGCTCGTTGCCGTGGGCGTTGCCCTCGCGGGCATTGGCTTTATCGCTTCGGGTTTCGACCCGGCCGTGTTCACAACCCAAATCGACACGCGCGACAGCACCATCGTGCTCGGCGGCGTCGATGTGGACGACCCGACGGGCCTCCCCCTCATCGAGCAGCTCGCCGGAATCGGCGAGGTCGACACCTCCGGCATCACCGCGTCCGAGTCCCCTGCTGCCCCGGAGGCGCCCACCGCTCCCTAAGCATAGCGCGCCCGGCGCCAGCCCGGGCGGGGCGAGCGGCAGTGACGAGCGCGCCTCGCGGACCCGGTCCTCGATCTCGCGCGGCGTGGACCTCGCGAGCCTGCGCGGGCGGCTACTGCGGTCGGACATGGGCTCTCCGGACCTGCTGCGGCGCAGCCACTTGCTCGCTGTCTGGCGGCTGACGCCCATCTGACGCGCGGTCTCGGCGACGCCGAGGCCGGACTCTATGCGCGAGACGAGCGTCTCGCGCCCCTCGGGGTGAGCCTTGCGTTAGGATGTTGCTCCATGGGAGGGCTCCTCTGCTGTTCGTCTAGACAACTCACAGCATGTGGGAGCCCTCCCTATTTGTCACTACCCGGGTGTAAAGAACCTATTGGCACAGAACAGCTAGAACAACCGATGCCGCCTCACTGCGCCGAGAAACCCCCGGCGCCGTGAGGCGGGCGGCGGAGTGAGCCAACAGCAAAGCCATGCCGCTATTAGTAGCCTGTCGCCAGCAATCTGCAAGTCACTAGCACCCCACAGCCGTGCCGGCAGCATCCCTTGGTCGCCATATCAGCCGCACGGTATAATCTATCCATCGATATATTGGTTGAACCATGGTGTCTCTGCTGTGACCATAAACCTCCGCAAGACGCTAGGACCTTGTTCTAAGGAGATCTGGTGGAGAAAGGTCAAGAGAACCCACCACAAGACCAGGCGCTTGCCCATAGAGTCAGGTGGGCTGACCTCGACAGCGTATTCGAGCACATGGGCGACAGTACTAGCGTTGGAGAGGCAAGTAACGGCATCCACCTCATAAATGACCGGGAGCACGTCGCCGTGCGCCAGGACCACGAGGTTCGCATCCCCAATGAATACCTGCAGGAATCATACGTCGGACAGCGCGACAGCGACCTGAGAAAAGCAAGGGAGATGCTCCTTCAGGCCAAGCAGGAGCGCCCTTCCTACAAACCTGACATCCTTTTAGGTCTTGCGACAACGTTCCTGGGCTGGTTTCTCGGGGGTTTGTCGTCATCTGTCAATCTCGCATCTTTGCCCGGTATCTTGATGCTCTGCGTAGCACCGTGTGGCGCAGTAGGACTCTTTGTCGCTTTTATCTTTATCCGAAAAGAAGAGAAGCAGGGCAAATCTGATCTGGCCGAGCGCGTCCTAGAACACCTGGCGGATCCCGATGACAAGGAGGCCAAGACCGATGAACATTAATGATGCGAGCACGCAGCTGCTCTTTACCACGGTCCCCATCGTGGGCATTACTACCGAAGGCACGGGCGTCTCGGGTACAGGATTCTTCTTTTCCTATGACCTTGAAGACGGGCGAAAAGTGCCCCTGCTCATTACCAACCACCATGTCCTCAAGGATGTGATTCAGGGTCGCTTCGTCATCAATCTAGCCGAAGGTGACGCCCCGTCACGCGAGACCATCAGCGTGAACTTCGACAAGTCATTCATCGAGGGGAAGAAGCTCGGAGAGCTCGACTTGGTTGCGATGCCGGTGGCCCCTGTTCTCAGCATGCTTGAAGAAAACGGGAAGAGGCCCTTCTACCGATCCATCGACTCTGGACTCATCCCGAAGAAGAGTGTGCTGAACAATTTGGCGGCGCTCGAGCAAATCACCTTTATCGGATACCCCAGCGGGCTCTATGACGACTACAACAAGACCCCCCTCATCAGGCAAGGCTGGACTTCCACGCCCGCTTGGAACGACTACAAGGGTAAGCGCGAGTTCCTCGTTGACGCATCTGTATTCGAGGGCTCCAGCGGCAGTCCCGCCTTCATCCTCAACCAGGGCAGCTATCCCACGACCGACGGAATTGCCATCGGCTCCAGGCTGCTGTTCATGGGCGTAATCACTCAGACGATTACGAAGGAGAAGAGTGAGCACCTCGATTTAGGTACAGTCATCAGAAGCGACGCGATGCTCGTCAAGCTCAAACCTTTCGTGGAAGGTTTACTGTAGCTAAGAGCACCGTCAAAAGCAGTGACGCCCCTTTGCTCCTTCCCCTAGGATGAGGTGACTGAGCTCGGCATGCTGGTTGACATCTGGCTCCCCAACGGCTCATAGTACAGACACATGGAAAGCCTTCGGGTTTTGTAAGGGCGGGACCCACTGGGCCTCGCTCTAGTTAAAGGCTTTAGCCTGTGCGCCGCGCGCAGCGCGGCGCACCAGAAACCACCCGCTATGCGGGTGGCGCCAACCGGCTTTACAAAGCTGCCACCTCGCCGGACACTTGCGATTGTTCAGGCCGCAGGGAATCCGAGTGGGGAGGGCGGTGACGGCGTATGGCCCAGAAGGCCTACAGCCTGTCGCACGCGAAGTGGATGTGCAGGCACCACGTCGTGTTCACGCCGAAGTGTAGGCGCAAAGTCGCCTACAGCCGAGTGAGGGCCGACCTTGGGGAGATCTTCAGGAAGCTCTGCCGGTACAAGGGGATGGAGATCATCGAGGGGCACCTGATGCCCGACCACGTCCATATGCTGCTGGCGATACCGCCGAAGTACAGCGTGTCCAGCGTGATGGGCCGCCTGAAGGGGAGAGCTCGCTGATGATATTCGACAGGCACGCGAACATGAGGTACAAGTTCGGCAACAGGAAGTTCTGGGCCGAGGGCTACTACGTGTCCACCGTCGGCCTGAACGAGGCGACGATCGCGAAGCACATCCGGGAGTAGGAGAAGGCCGACATCGCGCTTGACCGGCTGAGCGTCAAGGAGTACGAGGACCCCTTCGATAGGGGGCCGAAGCGGAAATAGCGCCGGTTCGACCGGCCCATCACGGGTCAACCTGCATGCGGCCCGAACCCCGTGAGGGCCGGCGCCTTTAGACGCGTGCCGGCAATCCAAGGGTTATACCCTAAGAGCAAACCACCCCTTTTAGGGTTGGTTTTGATTATCTGCCCCGATAAGGAGCCCATGGCGAGAGAGCTCAGCATATTCGTGGACGAGAGCGGCGACCGAGGCGGCAAGGCGCGCTACAATATGAAGGAGCTGGACGAAGACGAGAAGTCGTTCGAGAAGCTCGGCATTACATTCGAGGAGAAGGCCTTCTGCGACATCCTCGTGAAGGTGCGCTACGAGCATGGCTTCCCCTACGAGGAGGAGAAGTACCTTGTTCTCGCCAAGGCTATCAAGGAACCCGTCGACGACAAGGCTCAATACGCTGACTGGTCAACGCGTGATAACATTAAAAAACCAGCTCAACATGGACCTTACCGTTCTGCTTTATAAGAACGGTTATCCGCAGGAGCGGGACGAAGAGGTATCTAAGAAGGTCCTGGAACAAACTGAAAACCTCAAGGCAGAATCGAACTGCAGCTTCGAAGCGATGAAATGGTCAAAACAGGCAACATCTGATTTGCAACGTCGAACAGCATAGCTAAGGACTATCAAATGGTTGATTTTAAAAAGATGGCAGCATCGCAGAACCCTACGCTGCGCATAAAGCCTGATGAGATTTTCGATAGGCTGCCGAAACCCCAATCCTTTGATGATTTACATAGCAGCCAGGCTGAGGTACTTGATGCATGGTTTGCTAACAGAAAAACGAAAGACACCGTTATCAAACTTAATACGGGAGGCGGCAAAACCCTTATAGGCCTGCTGATTGCCCTCTCTAGTGCACGAGAGCTAAAACGTGGAGCATTGTACCTTGTCGACAACAAACAGCTTGTCCATCAAGTGTGCGAACAAGCAAGGACACTTGGAATACCCGCTTCTGAATATAACGGAAGGGGATCGCTTACTGCGGATTTCAGAAATGGCTCAACGATTCTCGTTGCCCATTATCAAGCCCTCTTTAACGGCAAGTCCTCCTTCGGCTTGGAAGGAGGACCCGAAGCCGAGGAAGTTTCAGTAATCATCATAGATGATGCGCACTCTTCCTTTGACTCGGTTCGAAGCGCATTCACGGTGGAGATAAATGCATCGGATGCGCCTGGCTTATATCAAGAAGTTGCGACGCTCTTTCGCTCAAGCTTTGATGATATCGATAAAGTGTCAACTTTCGACGATTTCGTTTCTGGGACTCGCACAGCTGGCGAAGAGGTGCTGGAGGTCCCATTCTGGGCGTGGGAAAAGCATCGACAGAAGGTCGCCCGAAGCATTTCTGATTTCGCAGCGTCAAATAAAAAAGGCACGCTTACGGCAAACTCTATAAGCTTTGGCTGGGATCTCATCAAAGACGATCTCAAGTACTGTCTTGCAACGCTGAGTCGTGACAGATTCTCAATTACTCCAATTCTTCCCCTTGTGGAGAAGTTTCCGACATTCGAAGAAGCGCCTAGAAGAGTGTACATGTCTGCAACGTTTGCTGACGAAAGTGCAATCGTTAGATCGTTTGGATGCAAGAAAGATGACATCAACGTCATCTCCCCCAAAACACTTGCTGGTGTAGGGCGGAGGATGGTTCTCGAGATTGGGGCAAAAGAAGATCTTCGAACCGCGCTCGTCGAGAAAATGATTGCCCTTGCGAAAGACAAAAAGGGCGTCGTAGTCCTCGAACCGAGCTTTGCAACCGCAGAGCAATGGGAACAATTGGGAATCCCCACTGTAAAAGGAAGCGAGGTTGTTCAGGCTGTAAACGCCCTGAAGGTAAGCAAGCTGGACACACCAATTGTATTTGCAAATCGATACAACGGTATTGACTTGCCAGGCGATGCATGCCGTATGCTTGTCGTCTCAGGCATCCCCAAGGGGATGTCCGATCACCATAAATTGATGTCGAAAATCCTAGTCCATAGCAAAGTCTATGCCCGCTCAATCGCCCAAAACATTGAGCAAGCAATGGGCAGAGGTACAAGGGGTTCGGGTGATTACTGTGTCGTTGCTTTGATTGGATTCGATCTTTGCGAGTGGGTTAATGACAACCGCCATGCTGTGTTCTTGACCCCTACAACAAGAGCCCAAATCGAATGCGGGCAAGGCATTATGAACGAAGTAAAGTCAGCAAAAGACTTCGTTGAGGTTATCGATCAGGGAGTCAATGACGACCCCGATTTTGCAGCCTATTTGTCAAGCTATGTGGCAGATAAGGTCAACGATTTTGAATTTGTTGACGACAGCATGCTCGAAGATTTTGCTCTCTGTGAAAGAAAAGCGCTAAACGAATGGCGCAAAGGCAGGAGTGGTCGAGCTGTCGAGCTCCTAAAACAATTTACGAATAGTGAAAAAATAGACAATTCAGTAAAGGGACTTGTCCTCCGCCTGGCAGCTCAAATTGCCTATTCGGATGACGATGTAGAGACTTCCAGAGAGCTACAAACTCGCGCAAACGGGCTCAACCGTTCACTTGCTAAGCCCATGTTCTCTAGCTCAGACTCTGACGTTAGCTTGCAAGCAAGAAAGATAATTGAATTCATTTCGTACCAAACTCGAAAAAGCAGCGATGTGTCGACGAAATTCGACTCAGACTTGAAATCCTTATCGAAGCAATGCGATTCAAAAGAATTCGAATCAAAACTTGAGCTGCTGGGGAAATACCTTGGTGCCAGCTCGAAACGTTACGACGATAACGGTGACGGACCCGACGTTGCCTGGGTTTTTGAAGAAGAGGATATTGCTTTTGCCTTTGAAGCAAAAAACGAAAAACTTTCGGATAATCCGCTCACGAAACAAGAACATGGACAGCTTCAGGTCGCAAAAGAGTGGTTACGAGCTCAGTATCCAAAAATGAAATGTTTTGCAATATCTGTTCATCCAAATAATTTGGCATACAAGAATGCGAGTGCAGAATCAGCATTAGTGCTTACGCTTAATAAGCTTAACGGACTTGTAAAATCGATTGGTCAATTGATTGCGATCCTAAGTCATGGAACGCTTAATGAGAGAGGTCGATTGGCGGAATGCGAGACGCTAATCGACCAGCACGACCTGCGCCCCGGTCAGATCCTTGAAACCAGGGTTGAAACATTCATAGCTAAGGAACAAGGGTAGGCTCGTGGTGGATTCCTCGCCAAAACCGACTGTATTAAAGCGTTTGAGATGTTTTTCAATCTTGGTCATTACAACGGCTGATCTTAGTTTTCAGAAGAGACAACTGCTGGATAACGGATGTACAGAAGTTTTGGCGGCATCCATCCGTGCCAACATCCTCGAGTTCATGCAGGAAGGGAGGATCTTTTAAGGGTTTGTAGAGCTTCTCTACCTTGCCCTCCCTTGACATATAGTGCCCGTGCGACTATTCGGTACTGCTCGCAGCTTGCCGTGACCCACTGTGATCCGCAAAATTGCTACAGGTGGCCTGATAATCCGTGACCCAGATTTGACCCCATGGATTCGCGGCATTTTTTGAGACTGGGTGTAAATAAGACAAACCAAAACAAACTGCGGCAAACTGGAACAAACTGGAGAGAGCTTTTTACTATTGAGTGGGAGTAAGCTTCTGCTCTTTTGGGCGAATTGCATTGACGGAGAGGGGTCCCGCGCAAACGTGTGCGGGACCCCTTTCGTTTCACTGTTCGGTTAATGCTGCGGATCGTTTTGGAAGGCTTGCGAGCATAGTGGTCCCGTTCTCGGAACTTGCTTCGACCTCTACAGCGCCACCGTGAAGCGCTGCAATCTCCCAAACGAGCGCTAGTCCGAGTCCTGCGCCGCCGTATGCCCTGCTGCGGGATTTGTCTAGACGAAAGAACGGCTGGAAGATGCTCTCTCGGTACTGCTTGGGTATTCCCGTGCCCTCATCTTTGACTCGCAGGAGCACGTGGCTGTCGCTGTCGCTGATGGAGACGTTGACAGTCGAGCCGGAGCGGCTGTAACGGATAGCGTTTTCGACCAGGTTAAACACCAGCCGATAGAGGAGCGTGTCGCTCCCGATTACTAAAGCGTCTCCAGCACAATTGAGGGCTATGCCCTTATTTTCGGCAAGTGGCGCAAGGTCGGTGAGGACCTCTTCGGACAAGGGACCAAGTTCAACATCGTCCTCGCAAGGAACACTGCGGAGCTCGCTCATCTCGAGCAACACCTTGGTCATCCGCGACATCCGCTCAGTTTGTTCTTGTAGCAGGCCGAGCAGCACGGCTGTTTCGGGTTGCAAACCGGAGCGCTCGGAGATGAATAGTTCAATCTGTGCTTGCATAAGGGCGAGCGGGGTGCGCAGCTCGTGTGCGGCGTTGCCGGTAAACTGACGCTGTGCAGAGAACCCTTCGCCAAGACGGGCGATCATGTCGTTGAAAGAGGCGCTGCATCGTTGTAGCTCGGTGGGTACATCTTTGCTGAGCTTAATTTCGCTTAGGTTGTCAGGCTGCACGCGCTCAACCTGGGCTGCAAAAGCCCGTAG
>USHZ01000033.1 GCA_900554595.1 uncultured Collinsella sp.
GAGTTCCGCACGCAAAGAAGGCCACTTAATGTGGCCTTCGTCTTGCGCAGGACTGCCCGAGCAGGCAATCAAATATATTGCGGGCGGGCACGCGGCCCAACTTGCCTTACGACAGCGCAATGCCGCCAAGCCAGCCCCAGCGCACGCCAGAGCCAGTGCCGTAGAACCGAATAAACGCATCAAGCGACTTAGACGTAATGGAGCCCTCGTTGCTCATAACGATGCCGCCACCAACATAGATGCCCACATGTCCGTACAGCAGACCCGGCGTGCCGGTGCCGCTGTGCGACGAGTCGGCCACGATCATGCCCACTTGCAGCGCAGAACGATCGGAGCTGTAGCACCAGGCGTTAAACATGTCGCACGCGTTGCCGCCAAAGTAGCCCACGCCGGCGTTGCGGAACACGTTGGTAACCCAGGCGGCGCACCAGTTCAGGCCAGGCGAAGGCGTGGAGTAGCATGCGTTGACGACGGCCTGCTGCCTGCCCGAACCGGCATTTTGCTGTGGGGTGCCGCCGGCATACGAGCCGCCACCCGAGCTCGAACCGCCCGAAGAGGAATTGTTCTTGTTTGCGGCAGCCGCGGCAGCGGCAGCCTTCTTGGCAGCCTCCTCGGCCTGAGCGGCAGCAAGAATCTCGGAATCGCGCTGGGCCATGAGCTCTTTGACATCGTCGGAGAGACCGTTCAGAACCGTCTGGACCTCCTGCTGCTTGGCCTGCATGTCCTGCATCTGTGCAGTCTGCTGGTCCTTGAGCTTCTCCAGGTCGGCCTTCTGCGACTCGAGCTCGGACTTCTGCGTATCGAGCTCTTTCTGGATGGTCTGGATGTCCTCGATGGCGTCGCGGTCGCTCTTGTTGATCTTCTCGACGTAATGCGCGTTGGCGACGAGCTCCTCAAACGAACCAGAAGCGAGCAGCAAAGACAGAATATTGGTACCGCCCGACTTGTAGCTTGCCGCCACGCGATCGGAAAGGTCGTTACGCTTCTCTTTGAGCTCGGCCTTCTTGGTGTCGATCTGAGCCTGCGTCTCGTCAATCTGGCCCTGCACGCCTTCGATATCGCTGAGGGTCTGGGCATTCTTGTTGGCGAGCGTCGCGTACTCATTAGCGATGCTGTCGAGCTGAGCCTGGACCTCGTCGAGCTGGGCCTGGGCGGCATTCAGTTTGTCGGTGGTTTCTTGGCTGGCCTCAGCCGCATGGGCGCGGGCGGGCAGGCCAAAAAGAACAGCCGCGGAAGCGGCGCCGAAAAGAGCCTTAAGGGCAGTGCGGCGCGAAAGCTCCTGCGTAAAGATGGAATCGTTGTTCGGTGACATATGTACTCCGTTACATGCTTATTTATATGTCGCTCAACTCAAACATATTAACGCACATCGCGCTTGTCCCAACTATTTCCACGAACGGCTGGAAAAGCATGGTCAGCGGCTCGCAAATACGCCCCACACGAAAGGTAAGGATTATGCAAATAACACCCTATGAGTACGTTAACATCAATCCTCTGGTTTTCCTGCCCCGCGTGTTTTGGGCGCCCCCAGCTGCGCTATACTCCCCTCAAGAAGTGTTCCTGATTCGATAGGAGACTACATGTCCAAAGCACTCGACCCCAAAGACACCTGCGTCCTCGTTACCGGCGGCGCCGGCTTTATCGGCTCGCACACCGTCGTTCAGCTGCTCGAGGGTGGCTACCAGGTTGTCGTCGTCGATGACCTCTCCAACTCCAGCGCCGTTGCCATCGACCGCGTCAAGACCATCGTGGGCGATGAGGCCGCCAAGAACCTCACCTTCTACGAGGCCAACGTGCTCGACCGCGATGCGATGAACAAGATCTTCGATACCCATCAGATCGACCGCGTCATCCACTTTGCCGGCTTTAAGGCCGTCGGCGAATCGGTGAGCAAGCCCGTCGAGTACTACCACAACAATATCGAGAACACCCTGGTGCTCATCGATGTCATGCGCAACCACGGCTGCAAGTCCATCATCTTCTCGAGCTCCTCGACCGTCTACGGCGATCCGGACAATCCGCCCGTCACCGAAGAGGACCCCAAGAAGCCCGCGACCAACCCCTATGGTTGGACCAAGTGGATGATCGAGCAGATCCTCATGGACGTCCACACCGCCGACCCCGAGTGGGACGTCGTGCTGCTCCGTTATTTCAATCCCATCGGCGCCCATCCGTCGGGCCTGATCGGCGAGGATCCCAAGGGTATCCCCAACAACCTGGTGCCTTACGTCGCCCAGGTCGCCGTCGGTAAGCTCGAGGCCGTTCAGGTCTTTGGCAACGATTACCCCACCCCCGACGGCACCGGCGTGCGCGACTACATCCACGTGTGCGACCTGGCATCTGGTCACGTGGCCGCCCTCAACTGGATGAACGGCAAGACCGGCGTCGAGATCTTTAACCTGGGCACCGGCACCGGCACCTCGGTACTCGAGGTCGTCGCCGCCTTCTCCAAGGCCTGCGGCAAGGAGCTGCCCTATGTGATCCGCGAGCGCCGTGCCGGCGACATCGCCGCCAACTGGTGCGACGCCTCCAAGGCCGAGCGCATGATGGGTTGGAAGGCCCAGTACGACATCGCGGATATGTGCCGTGACAGCTGGAATTGGCAGAGCCACAACCCCAACGGCTTCGCCGACGCCGAGTAGCAAAAACCCACATACCGTTCTTGCCCCGATCTCACGATGTGAGACCGGGGCTTTTTCATGACGCGTAACCATTCACCGAAATACTTCCAACTTTTTTATCTTGCCTGTACATGTTTAAACAACATGTTCTACAATAGGCGTATCGAATCAGAACACCGGGGGCGGACTGCTCTTCCATCGGCAGGCTGACCCCACAACAAGAAGGTTGGAGCGCATTCATGGAGCGTGCAAGCGGCGTCCTCATGCCCGTCTCATCTCTGCCCGGACCATACGGAATCGGCGGCTTTGGCTGGAATGCCTACGACTTCGTCGATTTTCTTGCCTCGTGCAAACAACATTACTGGCAGATTCTCCCCCTTACGACAACGAGCTACGGCGACTCTCCGTATCAGTCGTTCTCGGCCCGTGCGGGCAACCCCAACTTCATCGACTTCGCCGAGCTTATCGAGGCAGGTTACCTGGAGCAGCGCGATATCGACGGCGTGTACCTGGGCTCCGATCCCAACAACGTTGACTATGGCGCAATTTTTAGCGGTCGCCGCCAGATTCTCGACCGTGCCGCCGAGCGCTTTGCCGCCGACAAGCCGGCCGACTTCGACGACTTTGTCCAAACCAACGAAGACTGGCTCATCCCCTACTGCGAGTTCATGACCGTCAAGGAGGAGTGCGGTCTCAAGGCATTTTGGGAGTGGCCCGCAGAGCTCCGTACCCGCGGTGAGGCTTCTGCCAAGGTCTGCGCCGCCCATCCCGCGCGCATGCTCTATCACCAGATGACGCAGTACTTCTTCGATCGTCAGTGGAGCCGCCTCAAGGCCTATGCCAACGAGCGCGACATCCTGATCATCGGCGACCTGCCCATCTATGTTTCGCGCGACTCCGTCGAGATGTGGGCCACGCCTGAGCTCTTTAAGATCGACGCCGCCGGTAATCCTGTGAGTGTCGCTGGCACGCCGCCCGACCAGTTCTCGGCCACCGGCCAGTACTGGGGAAATCCCATCTACGACTGGGACGCCATGGAGTCGGACGGCTTCTCCTGGTGGGAGGGCCGCATCCGCGCCGCCCTCGACATGTACGATGTCATCCGTCTGGATCACTTCCGCGGCTTCGAGGCCTATTGGGAGGTACCGTTCTCCTCACCCGATTCGTCCTACGGTTCGTGGACGCAGGGCCCCGGCCTCAAGTTCTTCAAGACGCTCGAGGAAAAGCTCGGCACGCTACCCATCATCGCCGAAGACCTGGGCTTCCTCACCCCCGGCGTCATCGACATGCGCGACAACTCGGGCTTCCCCGGCATGAAGATCTTGCAGTTTGCCTTTGAGGGCACCAACTCGTACTACCTGCCGCACAACTACATTGCCAACACCGTCGCCTATGTGGGCACACACGACAACGAAACGGCGCGCGGTTGGTTTGAGGGAACGGCCACCCCGCGTCAGCGCGAGCAGGCGGCCCTGTACACCCACCAGCAGGCCGGCGAGCCCATGGCCGATGCACTCAACCGCACCATCGCCGCCAGCGTGAGCGATACCTGCATCTACACCATGCAAGACCTGCTCAACCTGGGCAACGAGGCGCGCATCAACACTCCCGCCACCCTGGGCGGCAACTGGACCTGGCGCATGCTCGATGGCGCCATCACCCGCGAGCTCGAGCACAAGCTCACCGACTGGACCGAAACCTACTTCCGCATCCCGTCGGAAGCCGAAATTGAGCTTCCCCAATAGGAGCCACCGCGCCCGACCCCACCCCACCGTGCGGACGCGACCGCTTTTCCCGCGCGAGGCCGCCCCAATCCCTCGCGCGGGCTTCTTTTGAATTTCTGACATGCAGTCGACTCACCACAGGAGGAAACATGCCCCGTATCAATCTTGCGGCTCTTGCCGAGCAGTCCTTTGGAACCTCGCTCGAGCAGCTCGATGACCGTCGTATTTATAAGCTGCTGGTCAAGCTCGTGCAGGAGCGCTCTGCCGCCTGTCCGCTCAACAACGGCAAGAAAAAGCTCTACTACATCTCTGCCGAGTTTTTGATCGGCAAGCTGCTCATCAACAATATGATCGACCTCGGCATCTATGACGAGGTTAAGGACCAGCTCGTCGCCGCCGGCCACGACCTCAACAAGATCGAGGAGTTCGAGATCGAGCCTTCGCTCGGCAACGGCGGCCTGGGCCGTCTGGCCGCATGCTTCTTGGATTCCATCGCCACGTTGGGCCTTACCGGCGACGGCGTGGGCCTCAACTATCATTACGGCCTGTTCCGCCAACGCTTTGTCGACAACCAGCAGAAGGCCGTCCCCGACGAGTGGCTCGGCGAGCAGGACATCCTGATCGATGACGACCGCTCCTACACCGTCGAGTTCGGCGACTTTGCCGTTACCTCCAAGCTCGTCAACATCGATGTGCCCGGTTACGGCCAACCCGCCAAGAACCGCCTGCGCCTGTTCGATTTGGCAAGCGTCGATGACGGCCTGGTCCCCGGCAGCTCCATCGACTTCGACAAGACCGAGATCGCCAAGAACCTCACCTTGTTCCTCTACCCCGACGATTCCGACGAGCAGGGCCGCCTGCTTCGCATCTACCAGGAGTACTTCATGGTGAGCAACGCCGCCCAGCTCCTGATCGACGAGGCCGTCGAGCGCGGCAGCAACCTGCACGACTTGGCCGACTACGCCGTGGTCCAGATTAACGACACGCACCCCACCATGGTCATTCCCGAGCTCATCCGCCTACTCACCACCGAGCACGACATCGAGTTTGACGAGGCAGTCACCATCGTGCGCTCCATGGTCGCCTACACCAACCACACGATCCTTGCCGAGGCGCTCGAGAAGTGGCCGCTCGCCAGCCTGCAGAAGGTCTCGCCCGCCATCGCCGACATCATCGTCAAGCTCGACGAGACCGCCAAGGCCGAGCACGACGACCCGCGCGTCGCCATCATCGACGAGCACGATACCGTCCACATGGCCCACATGGACATTCACTTTGGCTTCTCCATCAACGGCGTCGCCGCACTCCACACCAAGATCCTGGAGGACACCGAGCTTCATCCGTTCTACGAGATCTACCCCGAGAAGTTCTCCAACAAGACCAACGGCATCACCTTCCGCCGCTGGATCCAGGGAGCCAACCCCGCGCTCGCCAACCTGCTCGACGATGTGATCGGCACCGACTGGCGCAGCACCGGCGATCTGAGCAAACTCGCCAAGTTCGCCGACGACAAAGATGTTCTTGAGCGCCTGGCTGCCACCAAGACCGAGGCCAAGGCCATCATGCGCCAGTTCATGGCGCTCGAGCAAGGTGTGACCATTCCCTCCAACGCCATCATCGATGTTCAGGTCAAGCGTATCCACGAGTACAAGCGCCAGCAGATGCTCGCGCTCTACATCATCTGGAAGTATCTCGACATCAAGAACGGCAATAAGCCTAAGCACCCCGTCACCATCATCTTTGGCGGCAAGGCGGCCCCAGCCTACACCATCGCCCAAGACATCATTCACCTAATCCTGACGCTTTCCCAGTGGATAGCCAACGACCCCGACGTGGCCCCCTACCTGCAGGTTGTCATGATTGAGAACTACAACGTCACCGCCGCCGAGCGCGTGATTCCCGCTGCCGACATCTCCGAGCAGATCAGCCTGGCCTCCAAGGAGGCGAGCGGCACCTCCAACATGAAGTTCATGCTCAACGGTGCTTTGACCCTGTGCACGCTCGACGGCGCCAATGTGGAGATCGCTGAGCTCGTGGGCGACGAGAACATCTACACCTTTGGTGCCTCGTCCAAACAGGTCGAGAAGCTCTACGCCGACGGCACCTATGACGCCGGCGCGCTCTACCGCAAGCCCGGCATCAAACTGCTGGTGGACTTCATCACCAATCCCGCCTTTATGGCGACCGGCAACGCCGAGCGCCTGCAGCGTCTGCACGACGACATCAAGGGCAAGGACTGGTTTATGGCCCTGCTCGACATTGAGGAGTACATCCAGACCAAGGAGCGCGTGCTGGCAGACTACGAGGACCAGGACGCCTGGATGCGCAAGGCGCTGATTAACATCGCCAACGCCGGCACCTTCTCGTCCGACCGCACGATCTCCCAGTACAACGACGAGATTTGGCACCTGGACTAACCCATTCCCCTTACCCATCCTCCTGAAAGCGGAGTCGTGGCAACACGGCTCCGCTTTTTGTGTCCATATGCCGGCCTATGGTTTGTCTCGACCAAACAATCTCGGTCTATAACACCTAGCCGGGAAAATTGGGCCTCCCTGTTACAGAACGAGACAGACGGGCAAGGTGGCTAAAACAATCTCGATCTGTAACAGGTAGCTGCCAAAAACAGTCCTTCGTGTTACAGATCGAGATGAAAGGACAGACAGCTCGACGCCGTCTCGATCTGTAACATCTAGGCCCAATTTGGCCCTCTATCTGTTACAGATCAAGACAAACTGACAGATGGGCGGCCCCGGCACAAAGAAAGGCTCCCCTCTCGCCCATCGGACGGGAGGGGAGCCTTATATGTGACCACGGCAAAAGGATGGCAAAGCCGCAGTCGCCCAAAGGGAGGGCCTGGATGCACCGGGCCTAGATAAGGTTCTTGCCAGACACCTTATCGAAGAGATGGGTCGCGTTCTTCTCGAACTTGAACCAGATGGGGTCGCCCGCCTTGAGCGCGCCCTTGGCCTCAAGGTCGACAACGGGGATGATCAGGACGAACTGGCCATCGGGAGCGGTCACGTGGACATGCTCGGTCGAACCCATGAGCTCGGTCACCTCGACGGTGCCCTGGAGCGTACCCTCCTCGCCCTTGTCGGCAAGCAGAATCTGCTCGGGACGTACACCAGCCGTGATCTCCTTCACGTCGCCGCCGTCCCAGTTAAGAGCGAGCTGAGCGCAGGTCTCGGGGGCCAACGCGACATTCATGTCGTCGGTCTTGACGGTAAAGCCGTTGCCCGAGCGCACCAGCTGAGCATCGAAGAAGTTCATCTGCGGCACGCCAATGAAGCCGGCGACGAAGATGTTCGCGGGATGGTTGAAGACCTCCTGCGGCGTGGCGATCTGCTGGACGACGCCGTCCTTCATAACCACGATGCGGTCACCAAGGGTCATAGCCTCGGTCTGGTCGTGGGTAACATAAATGAACGTGCCCTTAATCTCGTGACGCAGCTTGATGAGCTCGGCACGCATCTGGTTACGCAGCTTAGCGTCCAGGTTGGACAGTGGCTCGTCCATCAGGAAGACCTTGGGGTCACGCACGATGGCGCGGCCGATAGCGACACGCTGACGCTGGCCGCCCGAAAGCGCCTTGGGCTTACGGTCGAGATACTCGGTAATACCCAGAATCTCGGCAGCGGAGCGAACCTTGCGGTCAATCTCGTCCTTGGGGACCTTCTTGAGCTCAAGCGTAAACGCCATGTTCTCGTACACCGTCATGTTGGGGTACAGAGCATAGCTCTGGAACACCATGGCGATGTCGCGGTCCTTGGGAGCGACGTCGTTGACGCGCTTGCCGTCGATGAGCACGTCACCCGAGGTGATGTCCTCCAGGCCGGCGACCATACGCATCGTCGTGGACTTACCGCAGCCAGAGGGGCCAACGAGGACGATGAACTCCTGGTCGTGAACGGTGAGGTTAAAGTCCTCTACAGCGAGCACGCCGTCCTCGGTAACCTTGAGGTTGTGCTTCTTCTCCTCGGTCTTCTTCTTTTTGCCAAAGAAGCCCTTCTTTTTGGACTCGTTGTTGGGATACACCTTCTGAACATGTTTGAGAACGATCTCGGCCATGTCTTTACCTTTCGATATGCGGCGCCATGTTGAGGGCGCCGCAGAAACTTGCAAAACAGTTACGGCATCAGCCCTTGACGGCACCTGCCACCACACCGTCGATGATGTACTTCTGGCAGAAGATGTACATGATGACGATGGGGACAACGACCATCATGATGCAGGCCATCATGGGGCCGAGCTCGACGTGGCCATAGCCGCCGCGGAAGTACTGGATCAAAATAGGAATGGTCTTGTACTTGGTGGAGTCGAGCGTAAGGTAGGGCAGCAGATAGTCGTTCCAGACCCACATGGTCTCGAGGATGCCAACCGAAAGATAGGTGGGCTTCATGATGGGAAGGACGATCTTAAAGAACACCTGGACCGGGTTGCAGCCGTCGATCATGGCAGCCTCCTCGATCTCGAGCGGGATGTTCTTTACAAAGCCGGCGAACATAAAGACCGCCAGGCCAGCGCCAAAGCCCAGATAGATAAAGCAGATGTTGAACGGCGTGTTAAAGCCAATGCGGTCCGCCAAATTGGACAGCGTGAACATGAGCATCTGGAAGGGCACGACCATCGAGAACACGAACAGGTAATAGAAGAAGTTCGAGATCTTGTTGTTGACACGAACCACGTACCAAGCGCACATGGAGCAGCACAGCAAGATCAGCACGACCGACGTGACCGTAATGATGAGCGAGTACATAAATGCCGAGGCAAATCCCTGCTCGTTAAGGGCGTGCACGTAGTTTGCAAGGCCGTTGAACGTCTCGGGCGTGAGCAGATCGAACGCCGTGGTGGTGCTGATTGCGGTCGCTTTCTTAAAGGAATTGAGCGCAATCATGAACACGGGGTAGATCCACGCGAGCGACAGGATCGTAAAGAAAATCGAGAGCGCGCGGTTGATAGCCTTATCGCGTTTCATTACTGCTGCACCTCCTTGGACCTCGTGGCCTTAAGCTGGATCATAGAGATAGCAACGACCAGGATGCAGAAGATAACTGCCTTGGCCTGACCGATGCCCTGCCATGCGATGCCAGCACGCGAATAGAACGTGTTGTAGATGTTCAGGGCGAGCATCTCGGTGGAGTGCGCGGGGGCGCCGCCGGTAAGGGCGAGGTTCTGGTCGAACAGCTTAAAGCCGTTGGTGATGGACAGGAACAGGCAGATGGTGATGGTCGGCATCAGGTTAGGGATCTTAACCTTCCAAAATGTCTGCCATGCCGTAGCACCGTCGACCTTGGCGGCCTCGATGTAGTCGGACGGAATGGACTGCAGACCAGCGATGTAGATGATCATCATGTAGCCGACCTGCTGCCACAGGGTCAGGATGATAAGACCCCAGAAGCCAGCAGCGGAGTTAAGGGCGATAAGCTGGGCACCCACGTTGGAGAGCAGGCAGTTGATCAAAATCTGCCAAATGTAGCCCAGCACGATACCGCCGATCAGGTTAGGCATAAAGAAGATCGTACGGAAGATGTTGGTGCCCTTGAGCGCCTTGCGGGTAAGCGCCTGCGCAATGGCGAGGGCGATCACGTTGATGAGCACCGTCGACAGGAAGGCAAACGCCACCGTAAAGAAGAACGACGTGGCAAACTGCGGATCGGACAGTGCGCGCACATAGTTCTCGATACCGACAAAATGCGCGTTGTTGATGGTAATAAACTGGCAGAACGAGAGATAGAAGCCCTGGATAAAGGGGATCACGAACCCGATCATAAACGCCAGGCACGTGGGCAGCATAAAGAGCGGCCACCAGCGCTTGAGTGCTTTGCCCATAAAAGGGTCCTTTCAATATGCAGGGGGCGGGCAAACCAACGTCTGCCCGCCCCCTGTCGCTAATCAGATAGCTTGGGCAGCAACTGCTTACTCGGAAGCAGCCTTCTCAGTCTTCCAGCCATCGACGAAGGCGTTCTTGACGCCGTCCCACTTGCTGTTGTCGGCAGCATAGGCGATCAGAGCCTGCTTGAGGTTCTTCTTCCACTCCTCAGAGGGAATGTAGACGAAGTCCCAGGCAACGGTCTTCTTGCCGTCTTTGGCCATAGCAACGGCCTGCTGCGAGAAGACGTTGGTGGTCTCCTTAGCGCTCTTGAACGGGGCGGTCAGACCCATCTTGTCAGCGATGATGCTGGTGGCGGTGTCAGAAGTGACGCACCAATACATGAAGTCCTCGGTGGCCTTCTGGGCATCCTCGGAAGCCTGGGAGCTGACGCACCAGTAGTTCTCGCCGCCGGAGCACAGGCCCTGGTTCTCCTCGCCGTCAACACCGATGTAGATCGGCAGCATGCCGAGCTGGTCGTCGGTCATACCAGCCTTGGTGAGATCAGCATAGGCCCAAGAGCCGTTCTGATAGAAGACGGCCTTGCCGGTTGCGAACTCGTTGGTGGCGTCGTCGCCGGTCTTGGAGGCAAGCTGCGAAGGATCGCAGGTGGAGTCGGTGATATACAGGTCGAAGATCTGCTTAAAGTTGTCGAGATACTCGCCCTTGATCTCGTCGTCCTCCTGGTTGTGCTCCTTCTCGAACTCGTAGTAGAGCGGGAGGTTGGCGAGGTGGGTGGTGTAGCGCCAGCTGGAAGAGTCATCCATACCGGCGGAAGTGAAGGCACCGTCAACGCCGAGCTCGTCCTTGCGGGCCTGGATGTCATCGGCGCAAGCCTTCAGCTTGTCGAAGGAGTTGATGTCCTCGGCCTTGTAGCCGGCCTTCTCGAGGAGCTCCTTGTTGTAGATGATGCCGTAGCTCTCCTGAACCCAGTCGATACCCAGATCCTTACCGTCGGACTGCAGCGCCAGGGAGTCATCGATGAGCTCACCGCGGAGCTTGGTATCGGACAGGTCGGCGCAGTAGTCCTTCCAGTTCTTAAGGCCGGTGGGGCCGTTGACCTGGAACAGCGTCGGAGCGGAGCTCTTGGACATCTCGGACTTGAGCTTCTCCTCGTAGGTGTTGGAGGCGGCGGTCACGATCTTGACCTCGACGCCCTTCTCCTTCTTGTACGCCTTGGCGATCTCCTTCCACTCCTTATCGACCTCGGGCTTGAACTGGAGGAAGTAGACCTCGGCGGCGTCACCAGAGGCAGCAGAGCCGGAGCCGGCGGAGCCACCGCAGCCCACGAGGCCCAGACCAAGAACCGCAGCCGCGGAGCCAGCGAAGCCCAGGAACTGCCTTCTGCTCATTTCGTTCTTCATTACAATCCACCCTTTCACACCGTGGCGGCACCCTTTGCCGCCGCCTTCGGAGATTGGCTCGGGGACTTGGCCCCTTTTGCTGATTTGTACAATACGCTATTTGGCTAGTTGTTTGAACAAGTATTACTAGAGCGGTAGAAAAACTTCGGTGAACGGTAATTTCAACTTGATGCTTGACAAGTTTTGTATAAACAATTATTTGTTATTGAATGCAGAGAAAACGCCCGGTCAAACCGATGCATCGTCGGTTTGACCGGGCGTTTTCGCTTTGAGGGCATAAGTCTCGTCAGGCTGCGAGCTAGCCGGCTATCGCTTGGAGTTGACGCGGTAGTGGAAGATCTCGGGATGCGTGCGGGCATGCGTGACCTCGAACAAGATGCCGTCCGAGGTGTACGACTGGCTTTCCATAACGGCGACACAGTTGTATTTGCCAAGGTCCAAGTAGCTGCAGTCCTCATCGTTGGCGAGCTCGACACTCACCGTACGGCGACTCGCCATCACCTTGACGCCGCGTTTGTGCTCCAGATAGTCGTAAATTGACTTTGCGGCGATCTCGGGCGTCAGGCCTTTGGCGATCGACTCCAGAAAATAGCCGTGGTCCACCTGGCGAGCACTACCGTTAAGGCTACGGACGCGCACCACGCGAATCAACTCCTCGCCCACCTTAAAGCCCAGGCGACGAGAGAGTTGCTCAGTGCAAATCAAATGTTCAAAGGACTTAACGTCCGTCGATGCAACGGCATTGTTGCGCTTTGCAAATTCGCCAAACGACTCGACTTCCTCGAGTGCGCCCAGCATGTCGGTTTCGCCCTTGAGCCAAATAACGCGCACGCCCTTGCCGTGTATAGGCTGCACAAACATCTGGTCGGCCAGCATGCTCAAGGCGCGTCGAACGGTATTGCGCGTGCAGCCAAACTCCGCGGTCAGCTCGGCTTCGGTTGGCAGCATCTCCTGAAACGCATAGGTCCCGTTAATGATGCGCGAACGGATCTCGCGGTAGATTCCTTCGTAAATCGCTTTTGGCATGACTTCACCTCTAATGAATATGTATGGCTAGGCACGATAGCATTTCTTGGAGTTGTTCAAACCGATTATCGGTAAAGCACGGATTATTTACCGTCGACGGTTCCCCCGAAACCCAAATCGGACCGAATCAAAACCGTCAATGCGGCAAGCAGCCAGTCCTCTACAATGAGTTCATTGTTTAAACGTTCTTGCTCGCACAGCATGTTGCACCCGGAAGGCATATTATGCTGCAGAAAATCCAACGTTTTGGCGGAGCCATGTTCGCGCCCGCCATGCTGTTTTCTATATCAGGCCTCATGGTCGGCATCTCCGCCCTCGCCACGACCGTAGACATCGTCGGTGACCTCGCCGTATACGGAACGCCCTGGTACTTTTTTTGGACCATCGTCCAACGCGGATCATGGACGGTCTTCAAGCGTCTGCCGCTCCTGTTTGCCATCGCGCTGCCCATCGGCCTTGCTCAAAAGCAACCGGCGCGCTGCTGCCTCGAGGCGCTCGCGGCCTATTTTGCCTACTGCTTCTTTTTGAGTGAAATGATCGGGATCAGCGGCAATAACCTGGGCCTCATGTATCCCTCGCCCCTGGCCCCTGCCACCGGCATCACCGTCATTGACGGCATCAAGACGCTCGACACCGGCATTATCGGACCGCTGACAGTCTCGACCATCGTCGTTGCGATCCACGACCGCTTCTACGACGCCAAGGTTCCCGATTGGCTCGGTACCTTCTCGGGCTCCTCGCTGGTCTACCTCATCAGCTTTTTTGCCGTGCTCGCCCTTGCCGCCATCTCGGCCGCCATCGTGCCCTCCGTATACGCAATGACCGAAACGCTGCGCCATG
>USHZ01000034.1 GCA_900554595.1 uncultured Collinsella sp.
TGAGGCCCGTGTCGCCCATGGGGCCGCCCACGACAAAGCGACCGGTGGGGTTCACATAGATGTCGGCGTTGTCCCACGGCATGTTCTCGGCAGCCATGACGGGGGTGATGACGTGCTCGATGAGGTCGTTCTTGATCTTGCTCATGTCCTCGATCTCGGCGGCGTGCTGCGTGGAGATGACGATGGTCGTGACTTCGACGGGCTTGCCGTCCTCGTAGCGCACCGTGACCTGGGTCTTGCCGTCGGGGCGCAGGTAGGGCAGGGTGCCGTCGTGGCGCACGGCGGCCAGGCGCTCGGCCAGGCGGCTCGCCAGGTAGTGCGGCATGGGCATGAGGGTCTTGGTCTCGTTGGAGGCATAGCCAAACATCATGCCCTGGTCGCCGGCGCCGATCAGGTCGATCGGGTCGGTGGTGGCGCCGGTCTGGGTCTCGAAGGACTCGTCGACGCCCTGGGCGATATCGGGCGACTGCTCGTGGATGAGGCTCATAACGCCGCAGGTATCGCAGTCAAAACCGAACTTTGCGCGGTTGTAGCCAATACGGCGGATAACGCCGCGGGCAATCTCCTGTACGTCGACGTAGGCCTGGGTGCGGATCTCGCCGGCAACGATGACCGTGCCGGTGGTCACGAGGGTCTCGCAGGCGCAGCGGACGTTCTCCACGTTGGCGGGCACGCCGTTGGGCGCAATGTAGCCCTGCTCCTGCAGCTCTATTTCTTTAGCGAGGATTGCGTCGAGGACGGCGTCGCTGATCTGATCAGCGATCTTATCGGGATGGCCTTCGGTCACCGACTCCGACGTAAAAACAAAGGACCCGTGTTGGGGTGGGATGGAACGAAGTTCTTCTGGCATGATAGCCCCTTTCAAAATACGTGTCCCGGCGACCGTTACCATTCCGCCGAGCTCTATATGCATGGGCACATCATATCGCGTAAATCCAACATTCACACCCTTTCCGCACCTACTCATTGGGGACAGACTTAAATGAGTAGGGGACAGACTTAAATGACCAGTCGGGTGCTTATTGGGTGGTCATTTATGTCTGTCCCCAATGAGTACCCAATGAGTGGGTCGGTGCCCTTTGTGCGGAGGTTGCTTTGTTGCTTTATACTGATGCGGTTAGACATCCATCCTGCAATCGAGGAGATTTCCATGGCATCAGACGTTCGCGTCCGCTTTGCACCCTCACCGACGGGCAAGCTGCACATCGGCGGCGCCCGCACCGCTATCTATAACTGGGCTTTTGCCCGTGCAAACGGCGGCACGTTCATCCTGCGCATCGACGACACCGACCCCACCCGTTCCACCGACGAGAACACGCAGATCATTCTGCGCGCCATGCGTTGGCTGGGCTTGGACTGGGACGAGGGTCCCGAGGTGGGCGGCGACTATGGCCCCTACGCACAGACCGAGCGCCTGGACCTGTACAAGCAGGCCGCCCAGAAGCTCTGGGACGAGGGCAAGGCCTATCCCTGCTTCTGCACCAAGGAGCAGCTCGACGCCGATCGCAAGGCCGCCCAGGAGCGTAAGGACCCCTTCCAGGGCTATCAGCGCCGCTGCCGCGATCTTGATCCCGAGGAGGCCCGCCGCCGCATCGAGGCCGGCGAACCCTACGTCCTGCGCATCAAGGTGCCCGAGAACCGCGGCGACGTCGTCATCCACGACGCCGTCCACGGCGAGGTGACCTTCGATGCCAAGGAACTCGACGACTTTGTCATCTTCCGCTCCGACGGCACGCCCACCTATAACTTTGCGACCGTCGTCGACGATGCCATGATGAAGATTACCCACGTCATCCGCGGCGACGACCATCTTTCCAACACCCCGCGCCAGGTCATGGTCTACGAGGCCCTCGGCGCGCCCGTGCCCACGTTCGCCCACATCTCCATGATCCTGGGCGCCGACGGCAAAAAGCTCTCCAAGCGCCACGGCGCCACCTCCGTGGAGGAGTACCGCGACGCCGGCTACCTGTCCGACGCCTTCGTCAACTACTTGGCGCTGCTCGGCTGGTCGCTCGACGGCGAGGCCACGATCATCCCGCGCGATGTCCTGGCCAGCAAGTTCTCGCTCGACCGCATCTCCAAGAACCCGGCGACCTTCGATCCCAAGAAGCTCGACTGGGTCAATGCCGAGTACATCAACGGCATGTCCGACGCTCAGTTTGCCGACGAGATCATGGTCCCCGAGCTGCACGAGGCGGGTCTCATCGAGGGCAACGTCGAGTACGGCGAGGATTGGATCGATGCGCTTGCCGCCATCGTCAAGCCGCGCACCAAGATGCCGGCCGACGCCGTGACCGTCGCCGCTCCCATCTTTGCTACGGCCGAGACGCTCGAGTATGACGAGAAGTCTGTTAACAAGGGCCTGGCCAAAGAAGGCATGGGCGCCATTCTGGATGCCGCCAAGGCCGCGCTCGAGGGTGTTTCCGAGTGGACGGCTGCCAACATCGACGCCGCGCTTGAGCCGCTGCCCGAGCAGATGGACCTCAAGAAGCGCGTGGTGTTCCAGGCCGTGCGCGTCGCCGTTTGCGGCAACATGGTGAGCCCCCCGCTGGGCGAGACCATGGCGCTCGTCGGCCGCGACGACTGCCTGGCGCGCATCGACCGCGCCCGCATGATGGCGCAGTAGCAGCTGCGTAAACGTATGTATCCGAGCCCCGTTCACCCGAGCGGGGCTCTTGTTTCTAAAGACGTATGGGATGGGAGGTACAGAGACCATGGCCGAGCAACTGTCACTGTTTGGTTCGCCGGAACCGGAGGAAGCTCCGAAGTCCGCGGCCCCCGTCGCCGCCCCGGCGCAGCCCGAGCCCGTATCCGAGCCCCTCGTCGCCTACGCGAGCGTGGTCCTGGACATTCCCACCCGTGCGCTCTCCGAGCCATTCGCCTACGGCATTCCGCAGTCGCTCGCCAACGATGCCCAGGTCGGCTCCACCGTCCTAGTCCATTTTGGCAACCGTGCCGCCGCAGGCTACATCGTCGACATTGCGCCCGAGCTTACCAACCTGCAAGGTAACGACGCCCTCGACCTCGAGCGCATTAAGCCCATCGAGGCCATCCTCAGCAAACCGCTCTTTACCGCCGAGGCAGCCCGTATCGCACGCTGGATGAGCCGCGAGTACGTCGCGACGCTTTCCGAGTGTCTGCGCCTGTTCTTGCCACCGGGTGGAAGCCCGCGCGTGGTCAAGGGCGACGACGGCGTGTGGACCGTTGAGCGCCCCGCCGTCAAACCCATCCAAAACCGCTGGGTCATGCTCACGCCCGAGGGCTTCGACTATACGCCGCCCAAGACCGCGGTCCGCCAGCGTCAGCTCATCGAGGCGCTCCAATGTGGTCCGGTCACGACGCGCGACCTCAACCTGCTCTACAACAGCATGTCGGCGACCATTAAAGCACTCGAAAAACGTGGCGTCGTGGTGGTGGAAGAGCGCCGCGCCTGGCGTGGCTGCAGCGAGCAGACCACGCTGTCCTCCGCGAGCGGCAAAGCGCCGGTTTCGCTTACCAACGGCCAGCAGCAGGCCCTCGCGGAGATTGAGCGCGCCCGCCTTGACGCCCACGGCGACGCGGTCCTTGTCGATGGCGTCACCGGATCTGGTAAAACCGAGGTCTACCTCTCGGCGATTGAGCGCGTGCTGGCGGCCGGCCGTTCGGCCTGCGTGCTCGTTCCCGAGATCTCGCTGACGGCCCAAACCGTCGGCCGCTTCCGCTCGCGTTTTGGCGAGACGGTTGCGGTCTTCCACTCGCGCCTTTCGGCTGGCGAGCGCCTGGACCAGTGGGATATGGTTGCCAGCGGTGCCGCGCGCGTGGTCGTGGGCGCCCGTTCGGCGCTCTTTTGCCCGCTCAGCGACTTGGGCCTCATTATTATCGACGAGGAGCACGAGACCAGCTACAAGCAGGGTTCCAGCCCGCGTTACCATGCGCGCGAGGTGGCTGCCGAGATGGCGCGCCGCTATCGCTGCCCACTCGTGCTGGGCTCCGCCACGCCCTCGGCCGAGGCCCTCGACCGTTGCCGCCGCGGCACGTATAACGGTGCCACCTGGACGCGCGTCGAGATGCCCGAACGCCCGGGGCACGCCGTGTTGCCCACGGTTCGCATTGCCGACCTGCGTCGCGAGTTCGCACACGGCACTCGCTCCATGTTCTCAAAACCGCTGATGGAAGGTCTGGAGCGCGTTGTAGAGCGACGCGAAAAGGCCGTGTTGCTGCACAACCGTCGCGGCTTTGCGCCGTTTCTGATGTGCCGCGAATGCGGTTGCGTGCCCACCTGCAACCACTGCTCCACCGCGCTCACATACCACGAGCGCACGCACACGCTGCAGTGCCACACCTGCGGATCGTCCTGGCGCGTGCAGCCGTATCCCGCGCCCACGAGTCGCTGCCCCAAGTGCGGCAGCCGCTACCTGGCAAAAATGGGCCTGGGTACGCAGCAGATCGAGGACGCACTGCACCAGATGCTGCCCGACGACGTCGCCATCATTCGCATGGACGCCGATTCCACGCGCGGCAAGGATGCACACAAAAAGTTGCTCGAGCAGTTCGATGCCGCCGATTGCGCGGTGCTGCTGGGTACCCAGATGATCGCCAAAGGCCTCGACTTTCCCGAGGTCACGCTCGTGGGCGTGGTCAATGCCGACTTCGCCCTCAAGCTGCCGGACTTCCGCGCAGGGGAGCGCGCCTACGATCTGTTGGAGCAGGTTGCAGGCCGAGCCGGCCGCGGCGATCGCCCCGGCGAGGTCATCATCCAAACCTACCTGCCCGAGGACCCGGTCATTCGCGCCGTCGCCGAGCACGACCGCTCGATCTTTACCGACTACGACCTGGACCAGCGCCGCGACGCACTGTATCCGCCGTTCGTGCGCCTGGCCAACATCTTGGTGTGGTCGGCAAGCCGCGACGATGCGCAGGATTATATCGGCCGCATCGCGAAGCTCCTCAAGCGTCGCTGGCATGCCGCCGCGACCGACTTTTTGCGGGCGGGCAGCGCCGTGCCCCAGGTGCTTGGTCCGGCTTCGTGTGTAATCGAGAGAGCCAAGGACCGTTACCGTTTCCATCTGCTTGTAAAGTCGCCGGTAGGGTACCATGTCTCTGATGATATCGACGCCTGCCTCAAAGAGGTGGGCTCTTTGCGCGGCGTGAGCGTGAGCGTTGACGTCGACGCCTATGATTTGATGTAACAACCCGAAAGGATGGCCATGGAAGCCAACGGAATCGTACTGTCGCCCGACCCTCGTCTGCGCCAGGAGTGCGCCGTCATCGAGGAGATCACCCCGGCGATCGAGGCGCTTGCCGAGAAGATGAAGAAGATAATGTTCGAGAACGGTGGCTGCGGCCTGGCTGCTCCGCAGATCGGCGAGCTTATTCAGCTCGTCACCATCGACTGCGACTACAGCGACAAGAACGACTACGACCCGTACGTGCTCATCAATCCCGTTATTGTTGAGCAGAGCGACCATCTGGTGCCGTTTAGCGAGGGCTGCCTGTCCATCCCTGGCATTAGCTGCGAGATCGAGCGTCCCGACCATGTCGTCGTCGAGGCGTATGACCTGGATGCCAACCTGATTCGCTATGAGGCCTCGGGCGATCTGTTCTGCGTGTGCCTGCAGCACGAGATCGATCACCTGCACGGCAATACCATGTTCGAGCGACTCAAGCCCATGCAGAGGATCAAGGCCGTCAAGGAGTACCAGGACGCCCTGGCCCGCGGCGCTCGACCGGGCGAGACGGAGTAGGTCCCATCGTCCCCGGTGCTGAGCGCCCACATATCATCCCGTGCTCAAACATTCTCGCTTTGCTGCGAAACTGCGCGCGGGACGATATGTGGGCGCTCAGCACCGGGGACTGCGTTGTTCTGGCTCGGTTCGCCCGGGTGCCGTCGGGCCAGGGAGGGGCGTCTTCGCTGATAATTGCTTTGTTGGAAGAGCTGCTTTTATTGCGGCTCTTTCTTTGGTTTTGGGTATATTTGTTTCTGTTGAACTGTTATTGCGGCTGGGTACACTTGCGACCTGGTACGCTTTTTGTAGCCGTCTCGGCTTTGGTTGAGGGGAGACGTTCTTTATGCGTATTGTGTTTATGGGTACGCCTGATTTTGCTGTGCCTTCGCTGACTTCGCTTGTTGAGACTGGGAATGAGATTGCGCTTGTTGTTACTCGTCCCGATGCTGTTCGTGGGCGTGGTAAGAAGCTTGAGCCTTCTCCTGTTAAGGCCAAGGCGCTTGAGCTGGGGCTGCCGGTTGTTGAGGCCAATCGTATGACGCCCGAGGTTTTTGAGACGCTCCAGGCTGCGCGGGCCGATATTTTCTGCGTGGCTGCCTATGGCTGCATTTTGCCTGATGAGGTCTTGCATATGGCGCCGCTTGGTATTGTGAATGTTCATGCGTCCTTGCTGCCTCGTTGGCGTGGCGCTGCTCCTATCCAGCGTGCCATTCTTGCTGGTGACGAGGTTGCCGGCGTTTCCATTATGCGCATTGGGCATGGCGTGGATACGGGCGCTTATTGCGCGCAGGCCTCGACGTCGGTTGCCGGTAAGCATGCCGAGGCGCTCACGATGGAGCTTGGTGAGCTTGGCGGTAAGTTGCTTGCCGATACGCTTCCCTCGCTTGCCGATGGCTCGGTTGTTTGGACTGAGCAGGATGTGTCGCTCGTCACGCATGCTGCCAAGATTTCCAAGCAGGAGATGCGTCTTGATCCGCAGATGGCGGCGCTCGATTGCGTGCGTCATGTGCTCGCTTCGTCCGATACCGCGCCTGCTCGTTGCGTGATTGCCGGCAAGACGGTTCGCGTGCTCGATGCTGCGCCGGCCGATGTGTCGCTTGGCGAGGGCGCTGTTGCTGTCAAGAGCAAGCGTGTTTACCTGGGCCTTTCCGATGGCGCGGTTGAACTGCTGAAGGTTAAGCCCGACGGCAAGCGTGCCATGGCTGCTTCTGCCTGGGCTGCCGGCCTGCAGGGTGCCGAACTTAGGTGGGGTGTACTGTCATGAGCAAGTTGTCTCCCGCGCGCAAGCTTGCGCTCGATGTGTTGATGGAGGCCGATCGCCGCGGTATGTACGCACGCGACGTGTTGTCCTCCCGCGCTTCCGCCAAGGCCATTGACCAGCGCGATTCCGCTTTTGCCGCGCGTTTGGCGCTCGGTGTTGCAGCCACGCAGGGCATTTTGGATGAATTGCTCGATCAGTTTTTGGATAAGCCCAAAAAGGTCGCGCCGCGTGTTCGTATGGCGCTTCGTATCTCGGCCTTCGAGATGCTCTACCTGCATACGCCGGGCCGCGTTGCCGTGAGCCAGGGTGTTGAGCTGGTGCGCAGCGGTGCTAAGTCTGCCGCGGGCCTGGCTAACGCGGTGCTGCACAAGGTCGCGGACAACGTTGAGGACTTTGCCATGGCATCCGACGTGGATGAGTCCGAGCGCCGTCTGGTTCGCCTGTCTCGTTTGATGGGTCTTCCTCGCTGGCTGTGCGCTCGCATTATGGCGTCGTTCGATACGCCCGAGGGCGTGCTCAACTTTGCCGGTAATCTTGCGCCCGCGCCGCTTGCTCTGCACGAGAATGCGTTTGCGACCAAGGCCGACCCGTATATCTCGCAGCTCGTTGCGCCAGTCTTTCCGGGCTGCCATGCTCCGGTCGATGCGCAGGTCACGGTTGCATCGGGCGTGTTTGAGCGTGCCGCCGCGGTTGCCTCGGACCTCAACGCTCAGCTCATCGCCACTGCGGCGACGCGTCCCGGTCGTTGCCTGGAGATTGGCGCCGGTCGCGGCACTAAGACCTATGTGATGATGTGCCAGGCCAAGCGTGCCGGGTACGAGCGTCGGCATACCGCGCTCGATCTGCACGATCGTAAATGTGATCAGAATCTCGCGCGCCTGCACAAGGCGGGCATCTCGGGTGTTCGTACGGTGTCAGGCGATGCCTGCGAGCTCAATGAGGTGCTTACGTCGTTTGATGCCATGCTTGGCGAGCCCGCCCTGTTCGACACGGTGTTTATCGATGCGCCGTGCTCTGGCACCGGCACCATGCGCCGTCATCCCGAGATTCCGTGGCGCCTGACCGAGAACGACGTTACGACCGAGCTGCCCCGTCTGCAGCTGACGATGCTCAAGGAAGCAGCCGCGCGCGTGGCTGCCGGCGGTGAGCTTATCTATGCCACCTGCTCGGTTTTTGATGAAGAGAACACGCGGGTCGTGGATGCTTTCCTGGCTTCTCCCGAGGGCGCCGGCTTTACCGTGGCACCGCTCTCCGAAGCCCAGATTCTGCAGCTGCCCGAGTTCGCCCAAGCCAAGAAGCTCGTCTCCGTTCGCCAAAACGACCGCGGCCTCTTCCAAAGCGTCCCCGTAAACGCCGACTCCTACGACGGCCACTTCTGTGCCCGCCTGATCCACAAGTAACCACTAAGTTGCGGTGATATAGGGATTGAATAGCAGCATCTACCCGCCAAACAGTCCTTATTTCACCGCAACTCAGAAGGTCGTGCGAGTGGAGATCGCAATGGCGGTAAAGAGTGGTAATAAAAGCCCCGTCTCTTACTTGCTGTAATCAAAAGCAGGGCGGATTACGGGGCTAGATTGGTGATGTCCGACCATAGCAAAAATGACCTAAATAAAACCGCAGGTAGATGGCTTGTTGAAATTTGCTAATTACTGGAATGGATAGAGGTTGTCAATTCAGCCCCGTAATCCGGTAGGGTTTTGAAATGTTACAAACTTAGCATCAGCCCGAAATCCAATCTATAGAAAAGTTGCGGTGAAATAGTTCCTGTTTGGGCGTTGAATGGGCTGATTCAGGAACTATTTCACCGCAACTCATAGGGAAATCTGGGTAGCGGAACCGCTTGTCGCTAGTGGTTGTGTGGGCAGTTGGCGCAGCAGCCGTTGGTGGCGCTGGTGCTGGAACCACCGCTGCGCTGGTCGGTGTTGTAGAAGCCGCTGCCCTCAAACTTGATGCCGCTGGCCGAGAACGTCTTGGCCGCCGGAGCGCCGCAGCTCGGGCACACGACCTCGGGGGTCTCGGACATGGGATGCTCAACCTCAAATACGTTGCCGCAGCTCGAGCACTTGTAATCGTAGCGTGCCATAATACTTCCTTTTCAGCACAAAGCGGGCAGATCGCTCTGCCCGCATAAATTCAAACAGCTGTAACTGTACCCTATATCGGGGGTTTTATCACGCTTCGCCCCAGAATCTATGGGTGTTGCGCAGGAGCTGTGCAGTTTTGCCCTCGGCGGCCGCAACGTCGGCCTCATCGGCCTGCCAGGTCCAGTTG
This sequence comes from uncultured Collinsella sp., assembly GCA_900554595.1. Taxonomy (GTDB): domain Bacteria; phylum Actinomycetota; class Coriobacteriia; order Coriobacteriales; family Coriobacteriaceae; genus Collinsella. Next base: position 9,241 of record USHZ01000034.1, read on the forward strand.
CCCGTGGCGACACCCGGCACGTTCATGCGCGCGTCGTCGCTAAGCCCCAGAACATCCTGCAGCGGCATCATCACCAGGGGAGCGTCGCTTGCCAGCGCGTCGTTCATCAGCTTGGCCGCCACCTCAACACCGCTCGGCTCGTCGCCGCCTGCGAAGGAGCGCGTGCACCAACCGGCGAGCGTCGACGTGTCGTGCGTCGAGGTGTATAGAATCTTGCCCGGCGTTGGATGCACGCCGCAGCGAACGTCGTAATCGCTAAACTCCAGCACGTCCATGCCGGGGAAGCCGCAGGTCGAAGCCATGGCGCGAACACCGGGCGTCAGGTAGCCTAGGTCCTCGGCGATAAAGTTGAGCGGACCCAGCTCGTCAAAGGCGGTTTGGAACAGGTCCTTGCCCGGACCCGCCAGCCAGCGGCCGTCGGCGCAGGCTTTGCCTGCGGGAATGCTAAAGTAGCTGTGGAAGCCCAGGAAGTGGTCCAGGCGCACACGGTCGTAGAGCGAGAACGCGCGACGCAGGCGGTCCATCCACCAGCGGTAGCCGTTCTGCTTCATGTGGTCCCAGCGGAACGTCGGATTGCCCCACACCTGGCCCTCGGGCGCAAAGTTATCGGGCGGCGCACCGGAGATCTCGATTGCCTTGCCGGTATCGGAAAGCCAGAAGTTTTCGGGCTCGCTCCACGCGTCGGCCGAATCGTCCGAAACGTACATGGGAATGTCGCCGATGACCTCGATGCCCTTCTTGTGCGCATAGTTCATGAGCTCGCACCAGGCAAGGTCAAAGCGGTACTGCATGTACGCCTGCAGCTCTGCCTCGTCGTGGAAACGCTTGTCGTCAATCAGATGCTCGTTGTAGCGCGCGACATCGGCCGGCCAATCGTGGCGCGACTCGCCCTCAAAGTACTTCTTAACGGCCATGTAGACGCAGTACTTCTCGAGCCAATCGGCGTTGCGATGTTTAAACGCCGTGTAGAGCGGGTCTGCATCCTCGCCGCCACGGGCCTTCCAAGTCTCAAAGTCGGCCGCCAGCTCTTCTTGGCTCTCGGGCAGCAGGTCAATATTGCCCGCAAAGGCCGAAGGCCCAGCGTAAGGGGAGCGGAAGAAGTCCGTCGGGTTGACGGGCAGGACCTGCCAGTAGCGCATACCCATAGCGGCCAGATGGTCGATAAAGCGACGCGTGGGTGCGCCGATCGTGCCGGGCTTGCCATCGTCGGTGGGCACCGAGGTGATATGGCACACAACGCCCGCGCCGTGATCGAGCGGCTCCTGCAGGCGCTGCTCGGCATGGTGATAGATGATCGACGAGCCCAGCGGATACAGATCGAGCGTGACCGTACCGTTGTGTATCTCGCACTCGCGACCGCTGATGACGTCACTCGCGCATTCGCCGAGCGCCGGAATCGTCACGCGGTGCGAATTGCGCAGACTGCGGTTGATGATAACCGTCGCGGACTCGCCATCCTTGCCCGTGCGGTTGTAGGCCAGCACCTCGTCGTTGAGCGCGAAGGCCTTGATCTCGCCGTCGATCATAAACGGCAGTGCGCGGCGTACGGCGGAGGCGTTCTTGACAATAGCCAGCGTGTCGAAGTCGTGCAGGTCTTCCTTCAAGGGCAAGGTGCGGCGGTTGCCCGGATCGGTAAGGCCCTCCAGGCCGTACTCGTCGCCGTAGTAGATCGAAGGCACGCCGGGGAAGGTCATCTGCATGAGCGTGGCGAGCCAAAAACGGCTCTTGGCCAGGCCCATCGAGTTCTCGTCCAGACGCCACTTGCTGCGCTCGCACTCGGGTAGCTGCGACTCGTCGGGGCCGCCGCCGAGCACCGAGATGATGCGCGGGCGGTCGTGGCTCGAAAGCAAATTGAGCGCGCAGGACAATGCCTCGCTCGGGTAGTTCTCGCGCAGGGTTTCGATATCCTCAGCTGCCTGGTAGGCGTTCTTATATCCCATCAAAAAGCCGATGACCATGTCGCGGAAGGGGTAATCCATAGCAGAGTCCAGCTCGGATCCCTGCAGATAGCGGCGCAGATGGCCGTAGCTAATTTTGTTTGAGGCGTCTTCCCAGACTTCGCCGAGCAACAGCGCATCAGGCTTTTCGGCAAGTACGGCCTTCTTGATCTCGGCTAGGAAATCGTCCGAAAGCTCGTCGGCGACGTCCAGGCGCCAGCCATGAGCGCCGGCACGTAGCCATTTACGGATCACGCCGTCCTTGCCCAGGAGCCGCTCGCGTACCAGCTCGGAGCTCTCATTGATGGCGGGCATGTTGCCCACGCCCCACCAGCAGTCGTACGAGCCGTCCTCGTGGAAATAAAACGCATCGCGCCACGGCGAGTCCTCACTCTGCCACGCGCCCACGCCGGGGTAGTTGCCGTAGCGGTTGAAATAGATCGAGTCATCGCCCGTATGGTTAAAGACGCCGTCCAGGATGATGGAGATGCCCAGCTTCTCGGCTGCCTGGCATAGCTCGGTAAAGTCCTGCTCAGTGCCCAGGATCGGGTCGATCTTGGTGTAGTCGGCCGTGTCGTAGCGGTGATTGCTCGCGGCTTCAAAGATGGGGTTGAGGTAGATGGCCGTAAAGCCCAGCTCCGCGATGCGGGGCAGGTCATTTTGGATACCCTTGAGCGAGCCGCCGTAGAAGTCCCAGGTCTTGATGGAGCCGTCCTCGGCGCGCTCGTATACGGGCGGCTCGTTCCAGTCCTCGATCATGCGGCGCTGGATTCCGTTGCGCGGTTTTTCGACCTCGGCCAGCGTGCGCTCGCGCCAGTTTTCGTCGCGGGCATAGCGGTCGGGGAAGATCTGGTACACCATGCCGCGCTCGTACCAGGCGGGGCGGTTCTTGCGGTGCTTATAGACGGTAATCTGGAAGGACGGCACCTCGGCGTAGTCGTAGGTTACGCCCTCGCCGCCGGTGCGGCCCTGCGGCGCGCCCAGGCGAACCTCGGGCTGGCCCTCGATATTGCAGATAAAGCTGTACCAGATAAGACAGGGCTCGGTGCACTCAAGCTCTACGGTAAATATGCCGTCGCCCTCGTGCGTCATGGGATACAGAGACTCACCGATCTCATCGACCCAAGTGCGCAGCGTAAGCGTTGCCTGGTTGGGATCGGCATCCTCCAAAATCACCGAGAGCGAAACGGAAGTTCCAGTGGTCACAGCGCCAAACGGAGTGCGAAACTGCGGCAGACGGCTGTTGTGAATCAATCTCATAGTACGGTCCAGTTCAATAGAATCATGGCCTGCTGGCCATGGGCTTTACGCACAGGTTATAAGTATATCTGTTGCACACAGGGTGTATAAACAACATCCGTTTACCATCGGCGAACGGCTGTCCTAGAAAATCGTTTTACCAACTATCCACAGAGAAGGGGCGCCCGGTTGGAGCGCCCCTTGCTTAGGGTTTGATGAGGTTTTGGATCGTCTGTGGGTTAGCGGCGCTTGCGGGTGGCCGTTGCCTTGCGTACGGAGGTCTTCTTGGTCGGAGCCTTTTCCTCAGTGGGAGCGGCGGGGGAGACCGGGGCCTTCTTGGCGGGCTCGGGCTTGGCCTTTACCTCGGCCTTGGGCTCCTCTTTGGCAGCAGCGGGCTTAGTCTCTGCCTTGGGAGTTGCGGTCTTTGCCGTTGTCTTCTTGGTTGCCGACGTGCGCTTGCGCGTGGTGGTCTTGGCGGCCGGCTTAGCCTCGACAGCTTCCTCAGCCTTAGGCGCAGCGGGCGTCTCCTCGACTTTGGCGGCCGGTTTAGCGGCTGCCTTGGTTGTGGCGGCCTTCTTGGTCGTCGACTTCGTAGCCGTGGTCTTCTTGGCGGTCGTTGTCTTGGACGCGGTCGTCTTCTTGGCAGCGGTCTTGGCCGGAGCCTTTGCCGCAGGCTTTGTCTCGGCGGCGGCCTCAGCCTTTACCTCGGGAGCAGCCTTGGCCTCGGCCTCGGCGGCTTTCTTGGCTGCGGCGGTGGTGCGCTTGCGCGTGGTCGCTGCCTTGGCGGTAGTTGCCTTGGCAGCGGTAGCCTTGGTTGCCGCTGCCTTGGTCGCAGTGGCCTTTTTAGTCGTCGTCTTACGCGTCATGGCCTTCTTTGCCGTAGGCTTCGAAGCCGGCTTCTTCTCAGCCTTGGGCTCCTCAGCAGCAGCGGGCGCCTCAACAACCGGCTCGGCCTTGGGCTCGGGCTCGGCCACAACCTCGGGCTCGGCCTCAACTTTCTAAGCCACAACCACAGGCTC
>USHZ01000035.1 GCA_900554595.1 uncultured Collinsella sp.
AGGCCGAGGGCTTTTCGTGCGATGGCGAGTTTAAGGCCGCCGTGGCGCGACGGGTGCCCGATGCTGTGCTGCTCGACATCATGCTGCCCGATACCGACGGCTTGGCGATTATGCGTCGTCTGCGTGCCGATCGCCTGACGGCGACGGTGCCCATTATGATGCTCACCGCCAAGGACACCGAGCTCGACAAGGTCATGGCACTCGATGGCGGTGCCGACGATTACCTGACCAAGCCGTTCTCGCTTATGGAACTCGCTAGCCGTTGCCGTGCGCTGCTGCGCCGCGGCGGCATGGTCAAGCAGGCGAGCGATGTGCTCAGCGTGGGCGATATCGTACTTTCGCCCAGCCACCGCGAGGTGACCGTCGCCGGTGAACCGCTCAAGCTCACGCTGCGCGAATTCGACCTGCTCGAATACCTCATGCGCAAACCTGGCGTGGTCTTTACCCGCGAGTCGTTGCTGCAGAGCGTATGGGGCTGGGACTTCGACGGCGGTTCGCGCACCGTCGACGTGCATGTGCAGACACTCCGCCAAAAGCTCGGCGAGCGTGCGAGCGCCATAGAGACCGTGCGCGGCGTGGGCTATCGTCTGGCCGAGCCTACGGCCGATGACGATGCCGAAGGAGCCGACAGCGCGGCTAGCGCATCGGAGGAGTAGCTCGTGGTCTTAGCCCCCCAGGGAAAACGCACCCTGTCGCATCGCGTGTTCGCGACGATTTTTCTTTGCGCTATGGCGGTTATCGTGGCGTTTACGGTGCTGGGCGCGTTCTTTGTGCAAAATACCCTGGCAGATGCCACGAGCGCCAACCTTTCGCAGGAAACCGAGCTTATTGCCGCTGCCCTCAATGAGCAGCAGGAGCCCATTGCCTTTCTGCGCAGTTTCGATCGCGAGGACTTGCGCATCACGCTGATCAACAAAGACGGGTCGGTTGCCTACGACAACGAGGCATCGCCTTCTATGCTGCCCAATCACGGCGATCGCCCCGAGGTCGTCAAGGCTTTCGAGAACGGCTCGGGTTCTGCGGAGCGCGCAAGCTCCACGCTCGACGAGATTATGCTGTACCGAGCTGTCCGACTTAATAACGGCCAGGTTGTCCGCTTGGCGCAGGCACAACCTGGCGTTGCGGCGATTCTGATGTCTCTCGTGGCGCCGATGCTGCTCATTGCGGCGGCAGGTGCGGTGCTCTCGTTTTTCTTGGCGCGTCGTGAGTCCCGTGCCATCATTGAGCCGTTGCAGGAGGTCGATCTGGATCATCCACGCCGCAGCTACGAGCATGCCTATGCCGAGATGGTTCCCATGCTCGAGCGCATTGAGTCGCAACGCCAGGAGCTCAAGCGCCAGATGGCGGTGCTGGCGGACAACGACCGCATGCGCCGCGAGTTCACGGCCAATATCACCCATGAGCTCAAGACGCCGCTTACGGCAATCTCAGGCTATGCCGAGCTCATCGCGAACGGCATGGTCGAGGGTGAGGACGATCTGCGCACCTTTGGCGGCCGCATCTACCGTGAGGCGGGCCGTTTGGCGGCGCTCGTCAACGATATCCTCACGCTTTCGAACTTGGATGAGGCTGAGCGTGCGAGCGATGGCGAGGCGGTGCCTATTGGCTCCACGGAGCCCATTGAGCTTTCGCGTGCTATCTACGCGGTCGAGCAGCGTCTTGAGCAGGTCGCTCGCCAGGCAAATGTGACGATAGGCCATGAGACCAAGCCTGTGGTCGTCGAAGGCGTATCGCGCCTGATCGATGAGCTCATCTATAACCTGGCGAGCAACGCCATTCGCTACAACCGGCCCGGCGGTACGGTGACGTTACGGTGCGGAACTAACGACGACGGGCGCCCGTATCTGTCGGTTGCCGATACGGGTATTGGTATTGCGCCCGAGGAGCAGGGTAAGGTATTCGAGCGTTTCTATCGCGTTGACAAGAGCCGTTCTAAAGCGCGCGGTGGAACGGGTCTGGGTCTGGCCATCGTCAAGCATGCCGCCCTGTATCATCACGCCTCGCTCGATCTGTCAAGCGAGTTGGGGGTGGGGACCACCATCACGGTGACGTTTCCCGTGCAACAGGACGAGCAGTTCGTGTAGCAGTACTGCAAACATGTGAATGTTGCGCAACAATGGTGCAAGCGCTGTATCTTATGTATAGAGTTCGGACTTGGCAAAAAGATGCGATATCATACGAGCAGTTTTGTCGATATGAACTAGGGAAATGAAAGGCAAGCTGCATGACCCTTCTCGAACTGTTCCAGCTGCTTAAAAAGCATCTTAAGCTGGTCATCGCTCTCCCGGTGGTCTGCGCGATCGCCATGGGCGTCGTGTCCTTCGCCATGATGGACAACACCTACACCGCCACGACGAGCATGTACATTCTCGCCAAGACCGATGGTAGCCAGACGAGCTACTACAACGACCTGTCGGCGAGCCAGATGCTCTCCAACGATATCGCGACGCTGCTCGATAGCGACAGCGTCAAGAGCGGTGCCGCTAAGGAGCTGGGTCTTTCCAACTTGGATGATTACAAGGTGAGCGTTACGAGCGAGACCACGACTCGTGTCATTTCGCTGTCCGTGACCGGCGACAGCCCCGACGGTGCCGCCGCCGTCGCCAACGCCATTGCCAACTCGGTGTCTACCGTGGCTCAGGACGTTGACGCCGCCCAGGCCGTCAACGTGATCGATAAGGCAAAGATCCCCAACCAGCCCAGCGGCCCCAACCGCAAGCTCTACATCGCGGTCGCCGCTCTGGCCGGACTGTTCGTCGCCGTTGCAATTGTCGTGCTGCTCGACATGCTCAATACCCGCGTCCGCTCCGTTGACGATGCCGTCGAACTGCTCGGTGTGCCCGTTATCGGTCGTTTCCCCGTTTTGAAGGGCGGTAAGTAATTCATGGCCCGTAAAAAGAAAACCAGCGATACTCTCGCCTTTAGCAACGCAGCCAAGACGCTGCTGGCAAACATTCGCTTTGCGAGTGTCGATACGCCGATCAAGTCCATTACGGTGACTTCTTCCATTCCCAACGAGGGCAAGTCCACCATCGCGCTCAACCTGGCCCAGGCCATCGCAACCAGCGGCAAGAGCGTTCTGCTCGTTGAGTGCGACATGCGTCACCGTACGCTTGCCAACCTGCTGGGTCTCCGTCATTCCGGTGGCCTGTACGCCGTCCTTTCCGACCAGATGTCGATTGACGAGGCTGTCGTCGAAACCGGTCAGCCCAACTTCTTCTTCCTCGATGCCGAGCCGCGCATTCCCAACCCGGCTGACATTATCGCCTCGCGCCGCTTTGCCAAGCTGGTTGCCGCGCTGGAGGAGAAGTACCAGTACGTCATTTTCGATACGCCGCCCGTGGGCACCTTTGTCGATGCCGCCGAGGTCGCCGCGATTACCGACGGCACCATCTACGTTATCCGTGAGGATTTCGCCAAGCGCAACGAGATCCTTGCCGCCTTTGACCAGCTCAACAAGGCCGAGGTTAACGTAATTGGCACGGTCATGAACTGCTGCGAGACCTCGAGCCATGACTACTATTACTCTTACTATGGCGAGGACAAGGGCCAGAACAACGCTGTTGCCGGAGTTAACCCTGCTGTTGGCGGTGCCGCTGCAACGGGGACCCCTGCGAAGGCGAAGCGTTTTAAGAAATAGCAACGACGCGGATAAGAGGGCGATATGAGAGACATCCACTGCCATATCCTGCCCGGTGTTGACGACGGCGCGGCGAACCTCGAGCAAAGCTTGGCGATGCTCGAGGCGGCCCGCGCCGTCGGCGTTACGCACGTGGTGTGTACGCCGCACTGCCGGGACCCGTATTTTGACTTCGAAAAAATGTGGGAGGCCTATCGACTGCTTTGCACGCATGCGGGCGATATGCATTTGCAGATGGGCTTTGAGGTCAATCATGCCAAGCTCATGGATTTGGGCATCGAATGGGCCGATCGCCTGCATTTCGATGGCTCAAACGAGTTTTTGCTTGAGCTCTCGACGCGTGCTGATTCGTATGACTTTGAGGAATACGAGAACACGATCTACGACTTGCAGTGTCGTGGTTACCAGGTGATTATTGCCCATCCCGAGCGCTATCGTGCGATTCAAAAGGATGTGAGCGTGGCTGAACGCCTGGTCGACCTGGGCTGCAAATTGCAGGCTTCGGCGGACTTTATCGCGGGTGGACGATTCGGTCACGAAAAGAAGCCGGCGCAGCGCCTGTTTAAGCAGGGCCTGTACAGCTATATCGCGAGCGATGCCCACAACGTGGGCCACTACGATTGCCTGGCAAAAGCGCGCGCGAAGTTTAGCGCGGGAGCTCATTTCCGCTAAAATTTTTCCCCAACGTTCGCATCGAATGAAGGGGCTGCTATGGATATCCAACTTAAGACGGGTTGCTTTGATGACGCGGCGCTGGTGCGCCGCGCCGTTTTTATGGACGAGCAAGGCTACGAGAGCGAATTCGACGCTATCGATGAGGCGCCGACTTGCATCCATGTGACGCTGTACGTGGACGGCGAGCTCACCGGCTGCTCGCGCGTGTTTCCCGAGGAACTCGAACGTGTGGCCGACGCGGAGGCCCCGGTGTCGCCGGCGTGCGATATGGACGAAGGCGTCGCGGCGGGGGAGACCTATATTATGGGCCGCGTTGCGGTGCTATCCCCAATGCGTCGCCGCGGTCTGGCGAGCAAGATTGTCGAGGCCAGCGAAGCTGCTGCGCGCGATGCCGGCGCCAAGCTCATAAAGCTGCACGCGCAGGAGTATGTGTTGCCGCTCTACGCCAAGGCGGGCTACACGCAGATCGCGCCGGTGGACTATGAGGACGAAGGCCAGCCCCACGCCTGGATGGCCAAGCGCATGGGCGACAGATAGGGACGGTCCTTTTCTGCCGGTAGTCGGGGGCACTCCTCGGCAATTGGCGCATGGGGCATTGCAACATACAGTTTTTCGATTCCGTATGTATATATGCGCGCGAATGGGTTATAAAATCTAAGTCTGAACATAGCAGGTCTGCGATGCGGCTCGGGCAACCGGGCCGTTTTTGCGGACGGGGGTAGCGCGAAAGGACTGCACATGCGTCAATTTAAGACCGAGAGCAAAAAACTGCTCGACCTCATGATCAACTCCATCTACACCAATAAGGAAATCTTCCTGCGCGAGCTTATCTCCAACGCGAGCGATGCCGTCGACAAGCTCAACTTTAAGAGCCTGCAGGATCCGAGTGTCAAGCTCGACCAGGGCGACCTGGCCATCCGTGTTTCCTTTGATAAAGATGCCCGTACCATCACCATTTCGGATAACGGTATCGGCATGACCGCCGAGGAGCTCGAGCGCAACCTGGGCACCATCGCCCATTCCGGTTCCGAGGAGTTTAAGACCGAGAACGCCGAGCAACAGGGTTCCGATGTCGACATCATCGGTCAGTTTGGTGTGGGTTTCTACTCCGCCTTTATGGTCGCCAGTCACGTGAAGGTCGTCAGCCGCGCTTATGGCGAGGATACTGCCCACGTTTGGGAGTCCGACGGTCTTGAAGGCTACACCATCGAGGATGGCGAGCGTGCTGAGCACGGTACCGATGTCATCCTGACGCTGCGCGAGAACGAGAAGCTCGACGCCGACGGCGAGGCCGAGACCTACGATCGCTTCCTGACCGAGTGGGGCCTCAAGAGCCTGATTCAGCAGTACAGCAACTATGTGCGCTACCCGATTCAGATGATGGTGAGCAAGAGCCGCCAGAAACCCAAGCCCGAGGACGCCGGCGACGACTACAAGCCCGAGTACGAGGACTACCAGGAGCTCGAGACCATCAACTCCATGACGCCGATTTGGAAAAAGCGCAGCTCCGATGTTGAGCAGAAGGATTACAACGAGTTCTACAAGTCCACGTTCCACGACTTTGACGATCCCGCGCGCACCATCAGCTTCCACGCCGAGGGCACGCTTGAGTACGATGCGCTGCTGTTTGTGCCGGGTCGCGCCCCGTTCGATCTGTACAGCAAGGACTACGAGAAGGGCCTGGCGCTCTACAGCTCCAACGTGCTGATTATGGAGAAGTGCGACGACCTGCTGCCCGACTACTACAACTTTGTGCGTGGTGTCGTGGACTCTGCCGACGTGACGCTTAATATTTCGCGTGAGACCCTGCAGCAGAACCGTCAGCTCAAGGCCATTGCCAAGCGTGTCGAGAAGAAGATCACTGCCGATCTTGAGGATATGCGCGACAACGACCGCGAGGCATACGAGAAGTTCTTTGAGAACTTTGGTCGCGGTCTTAAGTACGGCATCTACTCGAGCTACGGCATGAAGGCCGACGAGCTCGCCGACCTGCTGCTGTTCTGGTCTGCCAAGGAGCAGAAGATGATCACCCTTGCCGAGTATGCCAAGGGCATGCCCGAGGGCCAGAAGGCAATCTACTATGCCGCCGGCGATTCGCGCGAGCGTCTGGCCAAGATGCCCGTCGTGAAGGGCGTGCTCGACCGCGGCTACGATGTACTGCTGCTGACGCAGGACGTGGATGAGTTCACCTTCCAGGCCATGCGCGAGTACGTGGCTGCCGATATGCCCAAGGTCTACGAGGATGACGCTGCTCGCGAGGCTGCCGAGAAGGCGGTTGCCGATGGTGCCGAGCCTGAGGTTGAGGATCGTCACTTGGAGCTTAAGAACGTCGCGACCGGCGATCTTGACTTGGCGACCGATGACGAGAAGAAGGAGGCCGAGGACGCCACCAAGGAGAACGAGGACCTCTTTAACGCCATGAAGGAGGCGCTCGGCGACAAGGTCGAGAAGGTTGCCGTCTCTGCGCGTCTGACCGATGCTCCCGCCTGCATCACCACCGAGGGTCCGCTTTCGCTCGAGATGGAGAAGGTGCTTCAGAAGGGTCCCGAGGGCACGCCCGACGGTATGCCCAAGAGCCAGCGCGTGCTCGAGCTCAACGCTAAACACCCGGTCTTCGCCAAGCTCGTCGCTGCCCAGAAGGCGGGCGACGCCGACAAGATCAAGCAGTACTCCGGCCTGCTCTACGACCAGGCCCTGCTCGTCGAGGGCATTCTCCCCGAGGATCCCGTAGCCTTCGCTGCGGCCATTTGCGAACTAATGTAGTTGGGTAGTTACGCGGTTTTACCAAACCGCGCAACTAGTCGACGCTGCAAACGCCCCTAAGCGGCAATCTGACGTTCAATCGTCGGTCGCGTACCGAAGTACGCTTCCCTCCTCTTTCACGTCACCTTGCTTGCTTAGGGGCGTTTTCGCTGACTTATGCTCAACCTGCGACGCTTTCGTGGCCCAATGACTATTCGAACTGCTAGTTTGTGCGGGTTGTGGTTTTGTGAGCTGCGGGAATTTAAGATACTGTACATCTGTACGTTAACTCATCTTCGTAGTATATTGCTACCCACAAAACTCAGCACCATTGTGCCGTGACACGCTAAAGTGCCTCCGTACAATGGTTGTTAATAGCATGATTCGGCTAAACGATAGGATGGATGGTCCAAGCGTGAGTCTCGGCAGCAAACTATCCGATGCAAAGGTTTCCTTTGCAATCTTTAAACGCGACATCAAGCGATTGATCGTGAACCCCGTCGCCCTGGTGGTTACCCTGGGCGTGTGCGTTATTCCCTCGCTGTATGCCTGGTACAACATCGTTGCCAACTGGGATCCGTACGGAAATACCCAGGGCATTAAAATCGCCATCGCCAACAACGATCAGGGCACCCAGAACGACCTAGTGGGCGAGCTCAACGCAGGCGATAAGGTGGTCGACCAGCTCAAGGAGAACGACCAGCTGGGCTGGACCTTCGTCGACTCGGCGGCAGATGCCAAAGAGGGCGTTGAAAGTGGCGAATACTATGCTGCCATCGTGATTCCCAAGAACTTCTCCGACAATCTCGTCTCGATGCTCGACGGCAATTACCATCAGCCGAAGCTCACCTATTACGTCAACGAGAAAAAGAGCGCCATTGCACCCAAGGTCACCGATACCGGTGCCAATACCATCGAGGAGCAGATCAACTCTGAGTTTGTCTCCACGGTGGGCGAGACCGTCGCGGGCATTGCCAAAGATGCTGGCATCGACCTTAAAGACAAGGCAACCCAGACCCAGGATTCGCTGGCGGGCTCGGTGTCCGAGGCGTCTGATACCCTGGGCGAAGTACGTGATTCCATCGGCGACATGAACACCGCCATCGACAAGACAAGCAGCTCGATTGCTTCGGCCGATGCTGCGCTGGCGGGCCTGCAGGGACAGGCGCCTTCGCTAACGCAGGCAATCGCTCAGGGTAATGATCTGCTGGGCGAAGCTCGCACCACGGCTGGCAAGTCCATCACCTCGCTCTCCAAGGCACTCTCGGAGGGCAGTATCGTGCTGAGCAAGACATCGGCTTCTGCGAACGCCGCGATTGGCAAACTCACCGGTACGGTTACGTCCACGACCACTCGAATCGACAGCTCGCTCGAATCCCTTCAGGCGACGATTGACCACAACAGCGCTGTCATCGAGCGCCTGCAGATTCTCGCTAACGATACGTCGACGGGATCGGCGGACGCCGACGCGCTCATCGCATCGACCATCAATTCGCTTCGCGAGCAAAACAAGAAGCTGCAGAGTATCAAGGATGGCCTTTCTGCACAGTCGAGCGCCATGGCAAACGACGCTACGACAATCTCGAACGCGAGCAGCGCACTCAACGCGGCAATTCAGACCGGTACGGCTAACCTCGGTCAGGCTCAGACCGATCTGGGGCAGAACGCACTGCCGAAGGCTTCGAGCGCGCTTGACTCCTTTGCTGCCGTTTCGGGCGATTTGACCGGCATTGTGTCGGGTATGACCCCCACGATAGCGAGCGCGCGCGGCACGCTGGCGCAGCTCGACGCCACGCTCAAGCAGGCAAAGACCACGCTGTCCCAAACCGACGCCTCCCTTGCCAAGGTTCAGGACAAGCTCGCGACCGCCGCCAATGACATTGCGGCGTTGCAGACCTCTGAGTCTATGGGCGAGTTAGCCGACCTCATGGACGTCGACGTCAATGACGTGGCAGATTTCATGGCATCTCCGGTTGAGCTGACGTCCAAGTCAATCTATCCGGTCAAGAGCTTTGGCTCGGGCATCGCGCCCTTCTACACCAATCTGGCGCTGTGGGTAGGCGGCTATGTACTCATCGCTATCTACAAACTCGAGGTCGACCGCGAGGGCATCGGTAGCTTTACGGCGCGTCAGGGCTACTTTGGCCGCTGGCTGCTGCTGGTGATCCTGGGCGCGTTCCAGGCCATTATCGTTACGGTGGGCGACCTGGTCATTGGCGTTCAGTGCGTCAATCCGCTGCTCTTTGTACTGGGCGGTATCGCCATCTCGTTTACGTACGTCAACATCATCTATGCGCTGTCCACCACCTTTAAGCATATCGGTAAAGCAATTGGCGTCATCCTCGTCATCGTGCAGATTCCTGGCTCGTCGGGCATGTATCCCATCGAGATGATGCCCGGCTTCTTCCAGTGGCTGCACCCGCTGCTGCCCTTCACCTATGGCATCAACCTGCTGCGCGAGACCGTCGGTGGCATGTATTCGTTCAACTACCTGTTCAACCTGTGCATCCTGGGCGTGTTCCTTATCATCGCACTCTTTATCGGTCTGCAGCTGCGCCCGTTGCTGCTCAACCTCAACCTGCTCTTTGATAAGCAGCTTTCCACGACGGGTCTGATGATCTGCGAGTCCAATGACCTGCCGCGCCAGCGCTATTCGCTGCGCACGGCCATGCGCGTCATGCTCGATTCGGATTCGTACCGTCGCGAGCTGCTCGATCATGCTGTGGCGTTTGAGCATCGCTACCCGTACTACATCAAGGGCGGTTTTGCCGCCGTGGTAGGCGTGCAGGTTTTGCTCTTTGTGCTTTCGACGGTGCTCGATATCGATAATAACGGCAAGGTCATCCTGCTCGTTATCTGGATCATTTCGGTTATTGCCATCTGCGGCTGGCTTATCAATATCGAATACATCCGCGCGAGCCTCAATACCCAGATGCGTATCTCGGCGCTTTCGGACGAGGACCTTCGCCGCGAGATGCGCGAGCACACGGCTGCCATCCCTGCCGCCCGTCGCATGTTTGGTCTCAACGCCAGCGAGCGTGGTGCCAAGGACAGCGAACAGCCCACGAGCCGTCTGCCGCATATCGGTGCGCATCGTAAGGCTCAAGATATTGACGGTGTTGACAACGTAAACGGAAACGACGGGGACACCATCCCGCTCGGCAAGCACTCTAAAGGAGGTGAGGCATAAATGAAAAACATCCTGCACCTGTTTAAGCGCGATGTCCAAAACGTGTCTCGCTCCGTGATCGGCATGGTTGTCGTGATGGGCCTGATCATCGTGCCATGTCTCTATGCATGGTTTAACATCGCCGGAAGCTGGGATCCCTACGGCAATACCGGCAACCTTAAGATTGCAGTGGTCAACACCGACGAGGGCTACGAGAGCGATCTGATTCCCGTCGAGGTCAACGTGGGCGAAAACGTAACCGCCACCCTGCGCGGCAACGAGAACTTCGACTGGGTCGTCCTCAACGACCGCGATAAGGCGATTGAGGGCGTTAGGTCGGGCGCGTACTACGCAGCCGTCGTTATCCCTAAAACGTTTAGCGCCGACATGATGACGCTTTTCTCGACCGAGGTGAAGCACGCCGATATCGAGTTCTATGAGAATCAGAAGGCCAACGCCATCGCACAGATCGTGACCGAGAAGGGTTCGAGCGCCGTCCAGAGTCAGGTCAACGAGACCTTTACCAAGACCATCACGACCATCGGCCTTAAGACCGTGTCCAGCCTGCTCGCCTATATGAGCACCGACCAGGTGAGCAACTTTATCGCCAACCTGTCCTCTACGCTGGGGGATTCGGTCGAGGACCTGCAGGACGTTCAGGCGAGCGCGACGTCGCTCGCGGGCATTTTGAGCTCCACGTCCGATTCGTTGACGTCGGCGGGCGGCATGCTCAAGCAGACGGGCACCGTTGATGAGTCGACGAAGCAGCTGATGGAGCACGCCAAGAGCGGCATCAATGATTCCAAGGAAGCGCTCAAGGCCGCCAACGATGCCGTTGACGCGGCGATTGACGGAAGCGCGGGCTCGTTCGACAACGTGTCCGCCGAGCTTGCGAAGGCATTCGATGCCGCGAATCAGCATGTTGACCTTACGGTGTCTCAGCTCAACGAAGCCGCAGCGGCGCTCAATACGCGTGCTGACGATATCGATGCGATGGCCGATCGGCTCCGCAGCCTTGCCGACCAGGTGAGTGATGACAAGCTCAAAGACGGCCTCAAGTCCGCTGCGACGTCGCTGGGCAGAATTGCCGTGGAGTACCGCAACAATGCGAAGGACCTGACGGCGACCGCAAAGTCCCTTTCGGACGGCATGGCGGAGGTCAACAACTCGCGTGCCGAGGTCGACCAGGCCATCGCCGATGCCAAGGCGGGTATCTCGGGAGCCAAGTCCGACTACGATTCTACGTTCTCGGTTAAGGCCAAGGAGCTTAAGAAGACTATCTCGGGCGTTTTGGATTCCCTGAACGGTATCTCGGGTGACTTGGATAGCGCCGTGAGCGGTCTGACCGACGCCTCTGGCTCGCTCGCAAAGGGTCTCTCCAAGGCTGCAAAGCTCGTCAACAAGGCTTCCGATCAGCTGGGCGAGGCGTCGGACAAGATCAGTGCCTTTAAGGACGAGCTTGATAGCGCTCTGATGTCGGGTGACCTGGCCATGATTAAGACAATGATTGGCAGCGACCCCGATGACCTCGCCGTGTCGCTTTCCGGCCCCGTTTCGCTCGATCGCAAGCCGGTCTATCCGATCCGCAACTACGGTTCGGCCATGGCGCCGTTCTACACGATTCTGTCGCTCTGGGTCGGCTCAATCGTACTGGCGGCCATGATGAAGGTCTCGGTTGACGATGAGCTTATCAACGAGCTCGTCCCCGTGCGCCTGCACGAGATCTACCTGGGCCGTTATCTGTTCTTTGGCGGTCTGGCCTTGCTGCAGGCAACGCTCGCGTGCGCGGGCGACATTCTGTTCTTTGGCATCCAGTGCGATAACCCGCTGCAGTTTGTGCTGGCGGGCTGGGTCGCGAGTCTCGTGTTCTCCAATATCGTCTATACGCTTACGGTTTCGTTTGGAGATATTGGCAAGGCCCTCGCCGTCGTGCTGTTGGTCATGCAGGTCGGCGGTTCGGGCGGCACGTTCCCCATCGAGATGACCGGCCCCGTGTTCCAGGCGATCTACCCGTTCCTGCCGTTCACCCACGGCATCAACGCCATGCATGCCGCCATGGCTGGTGCTTACCATATGGAGTACTGGGTTGAGCTGGGTATCTTGGCGAGCTACCTGATTCCGTCGCTGGCTCTGGGCGTCGTCTTCCGCCGCCCGGTTATCAAAGCCAACGACTGGATTATCGAAAAGCTGGAGAGTACTAAATTAATCTAGCGCAACAATGTGGCGTTGACGGAACATCGAGGCCTTCCGGCTCGACGCTTTAGTTGAGTGAATTGCATGGGCTGCTTGGTTGTTGCTACAGTAGCGGGGCGTGCCGGGGGTCCGGTGCGCCCCGTTTTTATTTGACCATGAGGCGGCACGCAGCCATACGCGTGCGGACACCACGCCCAGATTGAGTGTGAGGATGTTCCATGGCCCAATATGCTGCCAACGAAATCGAAAACATGCCCGATAGCCCTGTGGCCCGCGAGGATTTAGGCGCGGGCGGTATTTCCCGGGGCGCCGGTGCACGTTCTCCGCTGTTCTGGAAAGTCCTGCTGCTTTCGGTGGCAGTCGTCTGGGGTTACTCCTTTACGACCATGAAGGACGCGCTCGACACCATTCCGGTGTTTGAACTGCTCTACGTGCGCTTTCTGCCTGCGGCGTTGGTCATGTTTGTCATCTTCCACAAGCGCATCATCGCGCACCTCAACGCCCGCAACCTTATCGTCGGACTTGGAATGGGCACACTTATGTGGGCCGCCTACGCCCTGCAGACAGTCGGTCTGGCGCACACCACGGCGGGCAAGAACGCGTTTTTGACGGGTACGTACTGCATCCTCGTGCCCTTTGCGAGCTATTTCCTGAGCGGCGAAAAGCTCACGCGCTACAACTTGGGTGCCGCGCTGCTGTGCCTAGCGGGCATTGGCCTCGTCGCACTCGATAGCGTTGAATTCAACATTGGTGACGTCATTACGCTGGCGGGTGCGGCCTTTTTCGCCATCCAGATGGCGGTGACTGCCAAGTACGGTCGCAAAATGGACATCAACGTCATCACGTTTTGGATGTTTGTGG
>USHZ01000036.1 GCA_900554595.1 uncultured Collinsella sp.
CTAGCGCGACCCTCGCGAAGCGCGTGAGCGATAGGGAAAGGAAAGGCCGGGGCGAACAGCCCTCGACACAGCCAGTGTTCGCGTTACGGCAGGATATGGAAGCCGAGCGAGGCGATATCCTTGGCAAAGCCGCGCACGGTATCGAGCGAGACCTCGTACGGGTCGCGACCGATGTTCTTGCGCTTGGCCAGGATGCTGTTGGGCACCGTGATAATCTGGCAACCGCAGGCTTCGGCCTGGTAGATGTTGATGAGCTCGCGCGTGGACGCCCACAGAACCTCGCAGCTGGGCTTTGCGGCGGCCTTCTTGACCGACTCCGTCATAAACGGAATGGGATCGACGCCGGTGTCGGCAATGCGGCCGGCAAAGAGCGAGATGATGGACGGCGTCTCGGCGTCAACGGCCTCGACCATCTCATCGACCTGCTCGGGCGTAAAGATGGTGGTGACGTTGACCTTGATGCCATCGGCCGAAAGCTTGCGGACCAGCTCGGCGGTGGACTCGCCCTTGGTGGTCACACACGGAATCTTGACGTAGACGTTCTCAGCCCAGGTAGCGATCTCGCGGGCCTCGATCTCCATGGTCTCGACGTCATCGGCAAAGACCTCAAACGAGACGGACACATCGGTGATGTGGGCCAGAACCTCCATGGCAAACGCGCGGTAATCCGTCACGCCGCCCTTCTTCATAAGGGACGGGTTGGTCGTGAAACCCTGAACGTTGCCGTTCTCGTACATGTCGAGCATGCCCTCGAGGTTTGCACCGTCAGCGAACACCTTGATTGCCATCTGCCTGATTCCTTTCGTTAGCATACGGCCGATAAACTGCTAAACACTTTACCTATGTTTATCAAGGCGTGAGCTGCGGGTTTTTATCTTCTCGGCGAACGGTATAAACACCTCAGTGTTTGGATTGATAAATCGATTGAGCATGCAAAAGCAAAGAGTCGCAGTTTGAGCAAACGTCAGAACGCGGGATTCATTAGATGAGGCCGAAATGCTGCATGGCGGTGACGGTACCGTCGTGTGCGACATCGTCGGTCACGTAGTCGGCGAGTGCCTTGACCTCGGGCATGGCGTTACCCATGGCAACGGCCGTCTCGACAGCGGCGAGCATGCCCAGGTCGTTGCCCGAATCGCCAAAGCCAAAGGTGCGTGCATTTCCCTCGCGGCCCAGATACTCCAGCGCTCGCGCCACGCCCACACCTTTGTCAATGCCCTTGGGGCTCAGCTCGCGGTTCTGGCCGCCGGTATTGCACAGCTCAAACTCGCGATCGATAAAGCCATCGTCGTTGGCTACGCGAGCCAGGTCGCTCGCGTTAATGCACACCTTGCCTACGCGCAAATGCCCATCGACGCGCATCTGCTCAACGCCATGCACCACGCCGGCGCCTAGCAGAAATGACTGTTCGACACCAACTGGCTCAAGTGAATAGGTGGCACCGTTCGTCTCGAACAACGCCTCGCCGCCCGCCACAGTAATGCGGCGCGCGAACTCCTCAACAATGTCTTCGTCAAAGCAGTCCTCATGCACCACGCGACCCTCGACCTCGAGTGTCGCTCCCGCCATGGCAACGATACCCGCCGGGTTCAGCGCACGCAGGCCATCGGCAACCAGCCACAAGGGACGGCCCGTGCAGATAAATGCCTGGTGACCCGCATTGCGCAGGCGACCAAATGCATCGACAACAGCCTTCGACGGATGGATTGCATTGAAGTCCTTATCGGTCATATCGTCGGGATCAAACGACGTCAGCGTGCCGTCCACGTCAAAAAAGAGCACGGCGGAATCGGGGCACGCATCAATCATATGAGTTCCTTTCGAGGATAAGGGCAAACGAAGCATCCATCATATAATGGAGCGACGCAACCAGAGAGGTCACCCATGGAATTTTACGCAAGCTGCCCCGAGGGCTTTGAATCCGCACTCGCCGACGAGCTCAAGTGGCTCGGGCTTTCGCATGTCCGCCGCCTGAAGGGCCGCGCTACGTTTGAGGGCGAGCTCGAAGAAGGCTACCGCGCCTGCCTGTGGTCGCGCCTGGCCAGCCGCGTGTTTGTAGTGCTTGGGCGCTTTGAGGCGCAGGATGCTGATGCGTTGTACGACGGCGTTTACGACATCGCCTGGGAGAGCATTGTTCGCCCGGGCGCCACCATCGCCATCACCGCCCGCGGCGTGATCGAGCAGCTGCGCAACACGCGCTTCTCGGCCCTGCGCGCCAAGGACGCGCTGTGCGACCGTCTGGCCGAGACCACGGGCCGTCGCGCCGATGTCGACGCCGCCGATCCCGACGTCCACCTGCTGCTTTCGCTGCGTCAGCGCCGCGCGAGCATCAGCCTGGACCTTTCGGGCGACCCGCTGTTCAAGCGCCTGCCGCCCGCCGCGACCCGCACCGGCGAGGGCGCGCACGTGCTGCGCCCCGACTACGCCGCCCTGGTGCTGGCGCAGGTCGGCTGGACCGCACTGTGCGAGCGCGAGCTGACAGCCGACGATTACGAGAATGAAGCCCTGCCCACGCTGGTCGACGCCTCGTGCGCCGGCGGTGGCCTGCTGCTGGAGGCCGTGAATATCCTGACTGACCGCGCTCCGGGCGCCGCTCGCGAGCACTGGGGCTTTGAGGGCTGGCGGCTGCATGACGCTGCCCTGTGGGAGCAGCTGGGTGCCGAGGCGCGCGAGCGCGAGACGGCGGCACGCGAGCGCCAGGCGCGCATCGTCGCCGTGGACATTGACCCCGCCGCCCGCAAGACCGCTGAGCGCATGGTTAAATGTGCCGGCTACAAGCGCTTTGTCGATTTTTGCGCCGCTAAGTCCGCCACCGTACTGGACCACGTGGGCGCTGTCGCCGGCGCCGCCGTGGTCGCGGATACGACCGAGACACCGCTTTCGCTCATGCATGACACCATGACGCTCATCGGCGAGCTGCGCCGCGCGCCCGAGCTTGCCGCGGCACCGGTCGCCGCGCTCACCCGCGATGGCCTTATGGCCCGCGCGCTCCATGCCGAGCCCGCGCGCTCCATCGCCGTCATGCCCAATAATGAAGAGGCAACTATTGAGGTTTGGCCCTCGCTCGACCACGCCGCCGCGGCATTTGAAGCTGCGACCAGCGCAGATGCCGAGGAGCAGACCGCAGACGCTCAAGACGAAGCCGCCGACACTCCCATGCCCGAGTCCGCCGCCACGCTCGACCTGGGCGACGGCAAACCGCTGCCCGTGCTTATCCCCGAGTCCGAGCAGTTCGCCAACCGTCTGCGCAAGAATGCCCGCCTGCGTCGCAAGTGGGCCAAACGCGAGGACGTAAGCTGCTACCGCGTCTACGATGCCGACCTGCCCGACTACTCCGCCGCCATCGATCTGTACGAGGGTTGCCCGCAGACGCCGGGCCGCTGGCTCGTCATCGCCGAATACGCCGCGCCCAAGACCATCGACCCCGCACTGGCCCAGGCCCGCATGCTCGACATTCTGGCCATCGCGCCGCGCATCCTAGATGTTCCCGCCGAGCATGTGCACGCCAAGGCCCGCATGCGTTCGCGCGGCGGCTCGCAGTACGGCAAGCAGGGCGCCGGTAAGGGCGCATCGGGCGAGCGCGCCAATATCGCGCGCCGTCGCCTCCCGCTCGTCGAAGAGGGCGGCCTCACCTTTGCCGTCAACTTTGACGACTATCTGGACGTGGGCATCTTCTTGGACCACCGCGTCACCCGCAACCTGGTGCGCGAGCACGCCAAGCAGGCGCGCCGCTTCCTCAACCTGTTTGCCTACACCGGCACCGCCACCTGCTATGCGGCAGACGGCGGCGTCGAGGAGACCGTGACGGTCGACCTCTCCAACACCTATCTGGACTGGGCCGAGCGCAATATGCGTCAGAACGGCTTTGTGGGGCCGCAGCATCACTTTGTGCGCGATGACGTGCTCGCCTGGATTCGTGACCAGCGCCAGACGCGCAACCGCTGGGACCTAATCTTTGTCGACCCGCCCACGTTCTCGAACTCGTCCAAGATGGGCCGCCGCACTTGGGATGTCCAGCGCGACCATGTTGAGCTTTTGGCCGGCGTATCTCGCCTGCTCGCACAGGGCGGACATGCCATCTTTAGCTGCAACCTGCGCGGCTTCCGTCCCGAGACGCGCAAGCTCGCGCGTGCGGGCGTGGTGCTGGAGGACATTACGGCGCAGACCATCCCCGAGGACTTCGCGCGCAACCAGAAGGTGCACCACTGCTACATCGTGCGCCGCCTGCCCATCGAGGACGCCATGGCCGAGGTCGGCTTTAGCGCCGAGGAAATTGCTGAGCGCGTCGAGGAACTGCGCAACTCCGAGGCCCGCAAGCCCCGCGCGGCGGCACCCGCGCACGCACAGGCCGGCAACGGCAAGTCGAACTTTGCCGGCAAACCCTCCCCTGCCGGCAAGCCCAAAAAGAAGAAGTTCTACGCCAGCAAACCCAAGGGCAGATAACAAAGTTGCGGTGGAATACGGACTGTTTTGCCTGGAATTAGGCAAATTTAGACCGTATTTCACCGCAACTCATATTGGGATGGTGGTTGGCGATCTAGCCTTGGATGACTAGGCGGTAGCCAATGCCTACGTGCGTTTGGATATAGCGCGGATGCGCGGGGTCGGACTCGATCTTCTTACGCAACGTGCCCATAAAGACGCGCAGGCTCGCCAGATCGCTCTTGGTCGCCGTACCCCAAATCTCGTGCAAAATAAACTGGTGCGTCAGCACCTTGTCGGCGTTGTGTGCCAGCAAGCAGAGCAACTTGTACTCGATCGGCGTCAGGTGCAGCTCCTCGCCATCCATCGTGGCGATGCCGGCATCAAAATCGATATGCAGCTCACCGGTATCGAACGAGCCCTCGGAGACAACGCCGCCCGTTTGCGCATACGAAAGACGCCTGAGCGTCGTGCGAATGCGCGCGAGCAGCTCCTCGACCGAAAACGGCTTGGTCAGGTAGTCGTCGGCACCGGCATCGAGTGCGCGAATCTTGTCCGCGTCCTCGCTGCGCGCCGAGACCACAATGATCGGCATGCCTGACCATGTGCGCACCGACTCCACCACCTTGACGCCGTCCATATCGGGCAGGCCCAGATCGAGCAGCACGATGCTCGGTGCCTGCGACGAGGCAGCGGCGATAGCGGCATGGGCGGTCTCCACAGCCATATGGCGCAGGCCGTGCGCCTCGAGCGCGGCAACGATGAGGTTGCGAACGGCGGGATCGTCCTCGACAACCAAGATGAGCGGTTTTACGGCAGAGTTCGGCACGGCGCTACTCCTTATCAAACGAAACATCGGCGACGGGAAGCTCGATCGTAAAGACCGAGCCGTGCGGGTCCGCCGCGGCAACCTCTATGCTACCGCCATGTGCCAGCGCAATGGAGCGGCAGAGCGAAAGCCCCAGGCCCACGCTGCGGTGGCTGTCGGCCAGGCCATGGTTGGCGGTATAGAACGACTCAAAGATGCGCTCACGGTCCTCGGGCGCAATGCCCGGGCCGTCATCGGCCACCGAGCACGTCACGCGCCCATCGTCGACGCCAATCGAAATCACGATATGCGAGCCTGCCGGCGTATAGGCGATGGCATTGTTCACCAGGTTCACCACGAGCTGTACCATCAGACGCGCGTCGACGTTAACGAGCGCCGGTTCATCGCACGCCACCACCTTAAGGTCGTGCTCGCGCACGGCCGGACTTACGTGGCGCAGCGCCTCCTCGACGATATCGTCCATGAGCTCGAGCGTAGTCGACAGATGCATGCCGCCGCCCTCGAGTTTGGTGATGGCAAGCAGGTTCTCGACGGTGGCGTTGAGCCACAGCGCATCCGAGCGAATGGATAGAAGCAGGCCGCGGCGCGTCTGGGCATCGAGCACCGCGGTGCCGGTCGAGCCCTGATCGAGCAGCACGTCGGCATTGCCCGAAATACTGGTGAGCGGCGTACGCAGATCGTGTGAGATGGAGCGTAGCAGGTTGGCGCGCAGCTGCTCGTTTTTGGCGAGCACCGCCGCCTCCTCGCGGGCCTCCATGGCGCGGGCGCGATCGAGTGCCAGCTCGCCTTCGCTCACGATGGCATCGGCAAGTGCCCGCTCCTCATGCGTCAGCACATCGGGCTCGGCAACGATAGCCAGCACGCCCACCACCGAGGCGGGGTCGCCCGAGCGCACGAAGCCGTCGCCCGCGCGAACCGTCAGGTAGATGCCATAAAACGCCGAGCCGCCATAGGTGGCATCGAGCGGCGTTCCCACATAGGCGGACGCCGAGAGCCGCGGCGGCATCTGCGGCGCCAGCTCGTGCACCGGCGCGGCATCGCCCACGGCCGTGTATGTCGCACGCGGCAGCAGGTCATCGCCCTCGGCGTCGGCGCCGTACCACACGACCGGACGGCCCGAAAGACGCGCCAGCTGCGTGGCCATAGCGTGAACGATCTGCTGTTCGTCGGCGCAGCGCTGCAACATGCGGTTGGTCTCGAGCACCATATGCGTGCGGCGGTCGCTGGCGGCAGCCTGTGCCAAGGCGCGGCGCAGGGCCAACGCAATCGAGCTCGACACAAGCGAGACCACGAACATGATGAAAAACATGCCGGGGTAGACGCGGTCGATAAACGACAGCGAGTAGCGCGGGCCGACAAACAAGAAGTTGTAGAGCGCCACGGCGGCAGCCGAGCTCAGCAAGCAATACAGGCGACTCCAGGTAAAGAATGCGCACAGCTGAACGGCGAGCACATAGACGATCATGATGCTCGGCGCGAGACCCGGATGGTCGAGCAGCGCGCCCACAATCGTCGCCGCGACCAGCAGCCCCACCGACACGCAGGCGTCATACAGAGGAGTGCGGCGCGTCAGCGTTGTGCGCCGCCACCAAAAGCTATCGGCAATATCGCCGTCCGTACGGACGTCCATCAGCGCCCCGCCCCTCTCTCAAAAACAAAAACCACCACAAAGGGGACAGGCACCTTTGTGGTGGTTTTCCCTCGTGGTGGTTCTAAGTGTATAGCCTTTGCAACCTGCGGTCGTTAGACAAACAGCACGTGCGCGAGCAGGGCACACACGCACACCGCTCCAAATACCAATGCCACGATCGAAATCACGCGATCGGCCATGTCCATGTTGGCACGATTCGTAAAGAACCGATCTTCGGCGGCGTCGACGCGCGCCTCACGCACCAGCTCGGTCGCAAGATCGCGACCGTCAAGCACCTTTGCATCCATGGTTTCCTCCCAGGACTCAATCCCCGTCATTACAAGCCCGCCCGTTCGCAGACAAACTTCGAGCGTCGACTACGGGCGCTCGTTGGGGGCCAGGCGCTGCATCTTGCTCACAGCCTTGAACTTGGTGAACAGTGGCACGTACTCAAAGCTCACGTTGGAGTTCTCCAGACCATACCAACGCGCGGGCGTACCGGCGGCGCGGCGGATGATGTACTTGAGCGTAATGGCCGTACGCTCACTCGGCTCCACGTCGCTTTCGGGTGCCAGAAGCTTGCGGATCATGACGAACTTGAACGTGCCGATATTGCCCGGATCCTTGTAGACCGAGTAGTCATGCGTCTGCGCCGGCAGCTCGCCGGTGGCAGCCAGGTCCTGAACGACCTGACGCAGGTAGGCATTGACGCGCTGGTTGATCTTGTAGCCCAGGTACAGATGCACGCGGAACACGTAGTCGGTGCCGAACGTCTCGACCGAATAGGCAAAGGTATGCGGCTCGTCCATGGTCTCGACATTCACGAACCACCAGGCGCGAGCGCGCTTGGGATGCTTGTCCAAGATCGAGTAGACGATATCACGGTCGATGTAATCGGTATGGGTGTCCTTGGTCAGGTACACGATGTTGTCGCTCAGGCGCTCGTAACGGTCGTCGTCGCGCAGGCGCTTGAGCTGCGGCAGGTAGCTGCGCAGCGGCAGCAGCGTAAACTGGCGCTGCTCGACCGCCGTGCCGTTGTACCAGCACACCATAATGCCCATGATGAGTGCAGCCATGAGGATGGTGAAGTAGCCGCCGTGGAAGAACTTGGTGAGCGAGCTCACGAAGAAGAAGCCTTCGAGCAAAAGGAAGAAGGCCGCGAAGATCCACGGAGCAACCTTGAGCTTGCGCTCCTCGTGCAGGTAGAAGAAGAGCAGCAGCGTGGTGCACATCATAGTCAGCGTAATGGCAAGGCCGTAGGCGGCTTCCATATGCGCCGAGTTCTGGAACAGCAGCACCACGATGACGCAGCCGACGAGCATGACGTTGTTGACCATGGGGATGTAGAGCTGGCCTTTGGTCTCGGCAGGGTAGAAGACCTGCATGTGCGGCATGAGGTCCAGACGGCTGGCCTCGGACACCAGCGAGAACGCGCCGGTAATGAGCGCCTGCGAGGCAATGATGGCCGCGATGGTGGAAAGGCCGACGGCAAACGGGCGCAGGCCCGGGGCGAGCATCTGGTAGAACGGGTTAAGGTCGGCAATGCCCATGAGCTCGGGGTTGGCAGCGTTGTTGATAAGCCAAGCGCCCTGGCCCATATAGGAAAGCAGCAAGCAGCACTTAACGAACGGCCAGGTGGCGTAGATGTTGCCGCGGCCGACGTGGCCCATGTCGGAGTAGAGCGCCTCGGCACCAGTGGTGGCGAGGAAGCAGCTGCCCAAGATCATGATGCCCGCATGGTTGTTGGGGCTCAGCAAAAAGCCGATGCCGCGCACCGGGTTGAGGCACAGCAGCACGGCGGGGTGCTGGAGGACAAAGAACAGACCCGTGCCGCCCAGGAACAGGAACCACAGCGTCATGATGGGGCCAAAGGCGTGACCGATCTTGGCCGTACCGATGCGCTGCACCAAGAAGAGCACGATGATGATGGCGAGCGTAATGGCGACGACGCGGCCCTGGTCATCGCCCAGCACGGCATGGACCGCCGGGATGGTGCGCAGGCCCTCGATGGCCGTGGTAACGGTAACGGCCGGCGTCAGGATGCCGTCGGCGAGCAGCGCGGCGCCACCCAGCATGGCGGGGATGATAAGCCACTTGCCGCAGCGCTTGACCAGGCTGTACAGGGCAAAGATGCCGCCCTCACCATGGTTATCGGCGCGCAGCGAAATGAGCACATACTTGATGGTGGTCAGCAGCGTGACCGTCCACACGACAAGAGAGAGCGCGCCGAGCACGAACTCCTCCGTTACGCTTCCGATGCCGCCGTTGCCGGCAACGAGCGCCTTGGTTACATACATAGGGCTGGTGCCGATATCGCCGTACACCACGCCCAACGTGACGAGCATCGCCGAGATGCTCACAGGAATCGCAGCGTGCGAGGCTGCCTCCTTGGCCTTTTGTTCCATAAGCCGGTTTCCTCCCAACTTTAATGTTCGAAGGGATTATAGGTAATCGGCCCATGTTTGAATGCACTGTTTTCCCAGCTAGATAAACATTTATACGGCCTTTAGGCCACCGCGGCGATATGGAATGTGGCAAAGGGGCTGTCCCTTTGCCACATCTGTCATTTTCCGAGCCAATTTTTGAACCACCACTCCATGGAGCGGCTCATCTCGGCCATAAAGGGACTGGTGTGTTTGCGGGTGTAGATATCCACCACGCGCTCCCCCACCTCGCGGGCATGCGGGCGAAACATCTTGTCCATCTCGGCCACCTGCGCGTCCATGGTCGCGGCATCCGCGCGGCAGTAGCGTTCCTCGTGCACCAGGTTCACCACGGGATGCGCAATGGCCGGGCGCTCCTTGCGGGGCGTGCCGATGATGAGCATCGACAGCGGCATGGTATAGGGCGGCAGGCCCAGCAGCTCGGCCACTTCCTCGGCGTTCTCCACGATGTCGCCAATGTAGCAGCTCCCCAGGCCCAGGGCCTCAGCGGCGACCACGGCATTTTGCGCGGCAATCACGGCATCCTGCGCCGCGATGGCAAAGTCGCCCAAACCCGGCGTGCGGCGGGGAGCCTTGCCCGTGCGCTCGACAAACTCGGGCTCAAAGCAGCCCACGTGCTCAAACAGATCGATCCACTTGGCATAATCGACCACAAATATAAGTGCCCAGGGCGCCTTGGCGATCATGGGCTGGTGATCGCACAGGTCGGCCAGACGGTCCAGCGTAGCCTGCTCGCGAATGCTCACGATGGAATACATCATCATGGCGCCCGCCGACGGCGCGCGACTCGCCGCATGCAGAATCGCTGCACGCTGCTCGTCGGTCACCGCTACGGGACGGTCGTTGTCATCGCGCGCGAAGGCACGCGTAGACGAGCGATGCTCCAAGATGTCCAGCACCGCGTTGCCCGTAGTCTCGACCGGATAGCCGTACGTATCCACGACCGCAGCTCCGTCGCCGCCCATGTCAGCCTTGCAAACCTGCTCGCTCATCGCCCTACCCTCGCCATTTCTTTAAGAAGCCTTTACGTTTCCGTGTAATTCCCGTCCATTATCGCGCAGGTCGCCACTACATTGCGCCACACCGCCACACGTGCGCGTTAATATGGCTGGTTGTTGTGCGCAGCCACCAATTGCAGCGCATATCTTGGTAACAATCGGGTAAACCCCCGCTTTCGTAGGTTTTAGTTTGTGAGGAGTCTCAGCATGTTCGCTGCCGCCATCTCGCTCGTCGGTCTTGCGGCGACCGTCTACCTTGTCTTGCGCGAGGCCAAGGCCATTCGCGCACAGTCGGGCACCGTTGCCAAAGGCGCCATCGCCTGGAGCGTCGCCTTCGGCCTGTTCCAGCTCTTTTTGACCATTTGGGGCGCCATTGGCCTCGTCGCCCAAAACGAGCCGCTCGCCTTTGTGATGCTCATCCTGACCAACGCCATCCTCACCGGCTGCGCTTGGGCCAGCATCGCCCGCGACCGCATCGCCCCACGCGTCTTTGCGTTCGCCGGGACCGACGCCCCTGCCCCCACCGGCAAGCTCGCCCGCCTACGCGGCGCCTTTGTGGGCAAACCGCTCGTCGCCGCCGTCCTGTGCCTGCTGCTCTCCGGCGTCTTTGCGCTGCTGGGCATGGAGGTCTCGTCCAACCATGACTTTACCTGGGTCTACCCCCTGTGCATCCTGCTCGAGTGGGCCATTATCACCGTGCTCATGACCGGCTTGTTCTTCCTATTCCAGCGCCACGGCGCAGCTCCCGCGGTCCTGGCCTTTGCCCTCTTTGTCCTGGGCATTGCCGAGTTCTTCGTCATCACGTTTAAATCCATGCCCATCCAGCCGGGCGACCTTTCGGCCATCTCCACCGCCGCCGCAGTCGCCGGCACCGGCTACACCTTCTCGATCTCACTGTTCTGCGTGCTGTCCATGGGCTTTACCGCCATCGCCATGCTGCTGTGCGAGTACGCCGGCCTGGTCGCGCCGCATCGCCAGAAGGGCGCCGCCAACGCCAAGCGCATGCTGCTCACCAACCTGCTCGTGGCGGTGCTGTGCCTGGGCGGCGTGACCGCACATGTCACGCTCATCGACTACTACAACACCCTCGGCATCACCGTCTACACCTGGCGTCCGCTCGAGAGCTACTGGCGCGAGGGCTACCTGCCTGCCTTTATTAGCGCGGCACAGTCCATCAAGCCGCCCAAACCCGCCGACTATTCTGTCGATGACGCCAAGGCCACGCTCAAAAAGTACGCCAAGGCCTACGACAAGTCCGATGCCGCCAAGAGTGACGAGCGCACCGCCGCAAAGGAGCAATTCGACAGCGAGAAGCCCACGGTCATCGCCATCATGAACGAGACGTTCTCGGATCTGTCGATCTACCAGAACATGCGCGCCGGCTACGAGGGCCCGCAGTACTTTAAGAACCTGTCCAACTGCCTCAGCCGCGGCAAGCTCTATGTGAGCGCCTACGGTGGCGGTACCGCCAATACCGAGTTTGAGTTTATGACCGGCAACTCCATGGCCAACCTGGGCTCGGGCGTGTACCCCTACACCATCTACAACATGGAAACGACCGGGAATCTGGCAGAGCAGTTCAAGTCGCTCGGATATTCCACCACGGCCATGCACCCCAACCACGCCACCAACTGGAACCGCGAGAACGTCTACAAGGACTTTGGCTTTGACCGGTTCCTGTCCATTAACGATTTCCAGGGCGCCGATACCCTGCGCGGTATGGTGACCGACCAGGCTACCTACGACAAGATTCTTGAGTTGCTCGACCAGAACGCCGATCCGCAGTTTATCTTCGACGTGACCATGCAGAACCACTCGGGCTACGACACGGGCCTGGTGCCGGTCGACAAGCAGATGCATTTGAATATCGACACGACTGATCTGGACACCAAGACCGTCGAGGACGGCACGCTGTCCGATGTCGACGAGTATGTCTCGTGCATCGAGCAGTCCGACCAGGCACTGCGCTACTTCCTCAACGCCCTGAGCAAGCTCGACCGCAAGGTTGTCGTGGTGTTCTGGGGCGATCACCAGCCGTTCTTCCCGTCCAAGTTCAACGATAAGTGGTTTACCGGCGAGGACGACGCCACCCACCAGGAACGTCTGTGGCAGACCGACTACATCATCTGGGCCAACTACGACGTTGCCGGTTGCGACCAGACAAGCGAAGTCGATGACCTGTCCACCAACTACCTGTCCACCCAGCTAATGCAGCTGATCGGCGCACCGCTGACCGACTACCAGAAGGCACACATGACGCTGCGCGAGTCGCTGCCCGCCATCAACTCCGTGGGCTATGAGGACGCCAGCCTGCGCTGGGCGCTTTCCTCCAACGTCACCGGTGACGACGCCGTTGCCGCAGCCACCACCAAGGCACGCGAGGATTACGCCAAGATGCAGTACTACGAGATGTTCCGCGACGGCAAGAACGTGTACACCGAGCACTTCCAGACCGAGGCCAACGAAACCGACCCCAACCTGGCACCGGGCACGACCAAGATCAAGTAGCGGGCCTGTATCCCGGTTCGTCTGCCCGGCCGGCGCCTCGGTGTTGAAGCGCGGCTTGTCATGGGGGAATCTGCTGAACATATATAAGTTGAAGGCCACGTCATGTGGCCTTCTTTGTATCCGGAAACCCCGTCCCACTCTGAATACACCAGCGAACGCATGTGAGCGTGTCGTCTAGGACGGTCTCGTCATCGGGGTGATGGAAAATGTCGCCCCAAACGCTTGCCACGGTTGCGCCCGCGAGTGTCAAGAAAAAAGCCTCGAGAAGTTCGAGGCTTTCACATTTGTATTGTTTTGCACGAAGGACCACGAGCGGCGAGCTACTCGCCCAGCACGGCCTTCTTGGCCGCCGCCGCCATATGGTCCAGATCATCCTTGGTGGGGTGATCCTTTGCGGCAACCCAGTTGTCGAGCAGCATCTTAAATCGGGCGTTGTCGGGATCTTGCT